>JAFQNJ010000032.1 GCA_017395925.1 Ruminococcus sp.
ATGCTTATGCAGCAATTCTTATGGCAGGTCTGGATGGTATCCAGAATAAGATCGATCCCGAGAAGAACGGCTGGGGTCCCTATGACTTCAACCTCTACACCCTCTCCGACGAGGAGAAGGCAAAGCTTCAGGGTCTGCCCAAGACTCTCGACGAGGCTCTCGATGCTCTCGAGGCTGACTACGAGTACCTGACAAAGGGCGGCGTATTCCCCGAGAGACTCTTAAAGCTCTGGATTGCTAACAAGAGAAAGGAAGCCGCAAAGGTCAACCAGATTCCCCATCCCGCAGAGATGGCTCTCTACTACGACCTGTAATTTACGGCAGGAGGGACTTTTCCCTCATTTCCAAACATATATATAAGAATTCCCCGACAGTGTCAAAACTGTCGGGGATTTTTTTGCAGATAGCATAGGACTTATATAGTAAAACAGGAGCTTATTAAATTATGCAAAGTCAATATTATCTCTTGCAAAATATTCTTGACATGCAATTCACCTGATGATATACTAAAAATGAAGATAATGGTAATTATTCACAACAAATCTGTGTTTACTTGCGAAAATATAGGCAAAATATAAAAGAAAGCGGCGATACCCATGGGTCATTTTGTTTATTCGAATCTTACATATTGACACAAAATTACTAATAAAATTTCAAAAGGAGTGTAAATAATGTTACGCAATAAAATGATATGTTCCCTTGTCAGTATGACTTTGGCTATTATTATGGTCGTGTTGCCCGTAGCCACACCCATAAGTGCGGTGGACTTTACATCAGCATCAAAACAGACTAAAATTGACCCATTGCTCCGAGAGAAAATGGCAGAAGCCTCGGCGGATGAAAAAATCCCTGTGGCTATATGGTACACCGACGTTGACCAGACGCAGATTGATAGTCTGACCAAGGACCGCGTTGGATTCGATGCCGAAAGCGTGGCATTGGACTATGAAATGCCGTCCCTTGTAACTATGAATAGTGCAAAAGAAGGAGATGCACAGGCGACAGCCGAATTGCAGGATTATTTTCAGCGCACAGAGAGACAGCGCGAAATAGAAAAGCAGAGAACAGACGAGTATGTAATGACTCGCCGAGAAATCTCCCGAGATAAATATAATGAAAAATCCGCAAGAGTAATCAAAGAAGCAGAAATTCCCCAGAAGAGTATAGGTTTCACCAGTCAGTATGCACCTATGATTATTGCAAAGCTGACAGTAGCAGAAATAACGGAAATAAGTGCAAACTCTAATGTAGAAGCTGTGTATTACGAAGAAGAGGAAGAAGAGGAAACTGTACAACCCAGAGGAGATGAGGTTGTACCAGATCTTACGGAAGAAAGATTAAACGAACTTATAAGAGACATTGGCATAATCAAAGATGTAGTAGGTTACACGGACCTTATAACAGTGCTTCAGCAAGGTGATCCCAGTTTTATCCCCGGAGAGGGAATTAAAATCGGTGTTGTAGAAAATGGCGGTAAGGTTAGCACCAGTGACTCGGAATTAATAGATGCAGATATAACTTTTGAGGGAGACGTATATTATAATCAAGGAGCTCGTTCTCATATGACTGGTGTAGCAAGGGTTCTTGTTGGTAAGAATTTAGGTTTTTCCAAGGGCGCAAGTATTTGTTGTACCAGACCATTTTATGAAAATATAGAAACAATGATTAATAATGAAATTCAAATCCTGACCATAAGTGTAAGTATGACGAGTAATTATACATATTCGTCAAAAGCAAAATGGTGTGACCACATCGCTGCACAACATGGGGTGATGTTTGTTTCGTCAGCAGGAAACAGGAATAAAACTGGTGAAAACGCAGAGGTTGGAGTACCGGCTTTATGTTATAACACAATAGGAGTTGGTGCTTATTATTTAAGCGGAAATAGAGAAGATGTAACAGAGAATAAAGCAGATGATACATTGTTTATAGAGAGCAGTTACATAAGTGATGAAGATAACGGAAAACCTGATGTTATAATGCCGTTTATCCCTACTAATGGTGCAACAAGTTTTGCAACTCCAATACTTACTTCTTTCATCGCAATTATGTATCAGTTGAAGCCATCGTTGGCACTTTGTCCTCAGGCGGTGAAAGCTATAGTCCTTGCCTCCTGCCACAGAAAGGTGAACCCCTCTGCCGATGGAGAAGCACCTGAACTTATGACACAGGGTATTACCGAGAGACAAGGTGCAGGTGCTCCCGATATCTGGGTAATGGCTTCTATTGTGACACAGGGAACCTATGGCATCGGTTCGTTGAAAGCTAATGCATCAGAAGATGTTGTTCGTTTTGTTCAGCCTGCGTATGGTGCGACATCTATGAATGTAAGCCTTACTTGGCTGAAGAATAATTATTTTCCTTCTTCTAATGAGGAGCATACAGACGACACAGCGCTTGTCAGCGGAACACACATAAACCTTGATTTGTCGGTTCATCACGGAAACACTCAAACGGCAGTAAACTGTACTAACAGTTCTACGGAAATGGCGTATTTTAATTTAGTATCCGGAGAAAAAGATTACGAAATCCACATTCAGCGCCAGTCCGGCGCCCCCTCTGGTTCAGTTAAATATGGCTATGCGTACAGCCTTAACAATGCTGAAGTTACCCCTATAACGGACGAAGGCATATATTATCTGAAGAACTTCAATACAAATACCTATCTGACTCTTAATAGTACAACAGGTGATGCATTTATGCAGAGCTTCACAGGTGCAAATAATCAGATTTGGATTCTTAAGAAGAATATAAATGGGAAATATCAACTTCGTCCCGGATACGGAAATGTTACAGGAACAATGAATGCAGGCAATGCATACGGTATTTATGGCTATTATGCAGGGCTTGGCAACAGTACACTCAATCTTACTCTGGATAAATACGATACCTTGGATAGTCTAAAAGATGGAACGGCGGCACTCTATTACAGCACAAACGGTATGAATTATTTTTTGAACGCATCAGGAACGGAAACGCTTTTTATGTATGAGGTGCTTGATAGTGTAACTACAAGTAGTATGTGGTGCCTTGAAAAGCTCAATTACAAAGTTGGAGATGTAACTCTTGACGGCAACATAAATGTTCGTGATGTAACGGAAATTCAAAAGTGGCTTGGGGATTTGGCTGAATTATCCAATGTTCAGCTCTACCTTGCGGATGTAAACGGTGATGGTAATGTTACCATACATGATGTTACCGCCCTGCAAAATATGTTATGATAATTTGAGGTGATATTATGAAAAAGATATTATGCTTTACCATTGCGCTGATGATGCTTCTGGGAGTAGTGAGCGTCTCCGCAGTGACGGAAGAGGGCAATTTATATTCCAAGGAGTATTATGATCCTTTTTTTGTAGAAACTATTGTCAGATTAGATCCTGGCGTACAATATAATCACGATGATCTACCACCATATAAGGAGTATCGTGAGCTTTACTGTCATTATTCCAGCCATGGCGAAACTCCCTCTCTTTCGGCAACACCCGATTATATAATCATTAGCATTTATCCCTATTGGTATGCAATAGCAAGTTTAGAATGTTTTATTCTGGGAGACTATGTTATTTTTAACAATGAGATAGATTGCCCTAATCCAACTAGTATGTATGTTTACGTCCCAGAGGATGAAATGGTGTATACATTACACGAAGCATTTGAACTGTATCCCGAGAAAATAGACTTGGGACTTGCGGCTCTTGTGGAGGAGGGATACTGGCAGATAGGCAGAAGAGGAGATATGGATTGCAACGGCAAACTCGACATCAAGGATGTGACTATATGTCAGAAGAGACTTGCAGGGTTGGAACCGTATGCTTGTCCTAAAGAAATAGATTGGACTCTTTATAGTGTTATGACTGATTTCAATGTGGACAAAACCAGAAATATATTGGATGCTACCGCTATGCAGAAAAAAATAGCCGGACTTCCCTTCAAAGATCGTGAGTTTAATACAATGTATCATAACTATTACTGGTGATAATTATGAAAAAGATTTTATGTTTTACCATTGCGCTGATTATGCTTCTGGGAGTAGTGAGCGTCTCCGCAGTAACGGAAGAAGGCAACCTCTATTCCAATGAGTTTTATCAGCCTCGTTTTCAAAAGTGGTATAATCAATATGTGGAAAAGTATCCACCTGTTTTTGATGAAGAGTATTGGTATGAAAGATATGTTGAGTATTATAGGCATTATGGAGAAAGCTCGACCTGCGACGAAGGTTCTCTCAATGAAACTACTCCCGATTATATAGTGGTAGAACCTTTTCCTGTGGGCGCGGGTAAGCCTAGAGAATATATAGGTTTTTTAGGTGATTTTGTGTTGTGGGATGTCGAAATCACCTATCCGTTTCCTACCAACCTTTATGTCTATATATCAACTAATGATGAAGTAGTAACCCTTCGCGAAGCATACGAAATACTCGGTGAAAATCTGAATGCCGGACTCACTGCTTTGACACAGATGGATAAACCTCGTGTAGGCAGAAGCGGCGATGCGGACTTCAACGGCAAGCTGGATATTAAGGATGCAACCCTTCTGCAGAAAAAGCTTGCAGGTCTGGAGACTATGTACGAATGTGAGGGTAAAGATAGATTGGAGTATAATCTATATCGCCCTGTTCTGGACTTTGACCGCGACGGCAAGATAAACATCATCGACGTCACCTCTATTCAGAAGTGCCTTGCAGGACTCCCCTTTTTTGTAGACGACGGCAATTATTACTTGTGGTAATGTGAAGTTTCAGAATCTCTGATTCGGGATGTGTTTTCTTATTAGTGATAAATTCTTAAAATAAAAGCATAGATTAACCCCACCGAGGCGGACGTGCGGTCTGCTTCTGAACTGTGATAACGAAATAGCTTTACTTTCAAAAACCCCAATAGTAGAAGATAATAAATATTGGGTTCTCGATAAGATAAATTATCGTAAAGGTGATGTTATGAAAGTACTATTTAAATTTTTAGTATTATTGATAATTATTTCTATGTTTGTTACTCTATGTGCTTCAGTTTATGCAACTGAAATACCAAGAGAAGAATATGCTCTTTTGACATCAGAGATCCATGTGGAAGAATTGAAGTCAAAGTTTGAGAAGTATCTCAATTCAAACGGAATATACAATACTCTGGAAGGCACAGAGTTCGAGGGTGAGCCTTGGTACACTTTTAAGGAGCATTATTACAATACCTCAGAGAACGAGTATATTCTTGTGTCGGGAGGAGATATCGGGGTAGGGCCTATGCCGATATATGGAGTTTACGGTGACTATTGTGTGGTCCTTACAAACCATAGTTTCCCTTACGGTATAGGTTACTATGTATACTCTGCCGAAGATGATGAGTTTTATACTCTCCGTCAGGCTTGGACAGAGATAGATGGTATCGAGAATGTATTTAAGGACTATGCTCTTGGTGTGCTTATCGGTGATATGAACGGCGACAGAAGTCTTAACATCAAAGATGCAACGGAAATCCAGAAGTGTGTCTCGGGGATTTCCGCATTTCCTGCAGATGATGAAATCGAAGGTATTGCAGAGTCGAGAAGCGTAGAACTTAAATATCTCTCCGACTTCAACCGCGACGGCGAACGTAATGTAAAGGATGCCACCGCGATACAAAAGAAAATCGCAGGACTTGAATATTAATTTGCGATAATTTCATTATCAATGGAAAGTAAAATAAAAGCATAGATTAAACCCCACCGAGGCGGACGTGCGGTCTGCCTCGGTGGGGCGTTTTTGTGTGGGATTAATTGCTTTCGGCAGGAGATTTTTCGTGAGCGGAGTTGTTCAAAGCCTTATATTCACCTCAAACTCGCCGCGGCATCTCGGACAGCGGACATTGTGCTTGCCTTTTCGGCGCTTCACCCGAAGCCTTGCCTTACAGTGCTTGCACCGTATGTAGCGGTGAGTTCTGATATCTCTGATTTTATTCTTCTGCCTTATAAAAAAACCGAAAACGGAGTTCTGAATCTTCAGGTAAAACAGGTTCTCCTTCTGCCTTCTGTGAATATTCTTCGAAAGGACGCGGAAGATAATATACCCCATAAGGAGAAGTTCAATAATATACATTGTAATGGAACTCACAAAGAGGTTTATCACGACCATCAGGGTGTATATTATAAACAGAAAATAGCACAGCGCGTCGTAGCCGTTTCTGCCCTGCATAAATTGTCGCAATTTTTCAAGAAATCTGTTCATATATCTGCCTCGCACATAGAATTGGGGATTACTTCAACTTTCCTCTATATTATATCATCCCTTTGTCACAAAGATAATAGAATTCCGTAAACAAAGTGTTAATTTGAAAATTAATTCTGTGCCTTTTGAATCGACACAGCTCACATCTGAAATAAGCAGTTCATACCACAAGAATCCTTTGGGGACGGAGGGCTTTTGTACAGGATGCAGAAAATCATTGCATCCGTTGACAAAATCAGGGAAAAAAGCTAAAATAAGTATCGTAAAAGGGAGTAGTCAGCGGAGATATCCGCGGCACGGTTCGTCATCACGAAGCAATTCCGGACCCTGCCCGAAACTTAAATCAAAGGATTGTGTTTTGCAACGAGACTTTTACTGCCAAGGGGGCAGTACAGGTCTTTTTTTGTTGCTCTCAAAATGTTTTAAGGAGGAAAGAAAATGATATTTCTCAACATTCTGCTTTTGCTGGTAGGCTTCGTGTTGCTTATCAAAGGTGCTGACTTCTTCGTCGACGGAAGCTCTTCTATCGCAAAGCTTATAGGCATTCCCGGATTTGTGGTGGGACTTACCGTTGTGGCAATGGGTACCAGCGCTCCCGAGGCCGCAGTAAGTATCACAGCGGGTATTCAGAAATCCAACGAAATTGCTATCAGCAACGTTGTAGGCTCCAACATCTTCAATCTCTTGGTGGTGGCAGGCGTCTGTGCCATTATCAAGCCCTATTCCATAGAGAAGATAATGCTCAGGAGAGATTTCCCCGTGAATATCGCTATAAGCGGTGTGCTTCTTTTGCTGATGTTTTTAGGCAATGCTCTGGGTCTTATAGACGGTATTATTCTCCTCGCTCTTTTCATTCTTTATAATGTAGTGGTTATTGTGAGTGCCTTCAAAAACCGCAGCACTCTTGAGGAAGATGAAGGCAAAAAGCTCTCGCCCCTGCTGAGCGTGCTTGCAATCATCGGCGGACTTGCGGCGGTTATCTTCGGCGGAAACCTTGTTGTCAATAACGCCACCGAAATTGCAAGAGTTATGGGACTCTCCGAGACCTTCATCGGACTCACAATTATTGCCATCGGTACAAGCCTTCCCGAGCTTGTCACCAGCGTGGTTGCCGCTAAAAAAGGTGAAAGCGGACTGGCTCTGGGCAACGTAATCGGCTCCAACATCTTCAACATTCTGTTGATTCTGGGTCTTTCCTCTTCCATCACTACTATTGCGGTGGATAGTAGTGCCATTTTCAATGTAATTGTTATGACTGTGGTAACTGCCCTTATATTCATCCCCTGTCTTATCAAAAAGAGTATGGGCAGAGTGGTGGGAATATTCAGCGTGCTTGCCTATGTAGGCTACACCGTGTATCTCCTTATGAACGCAAAAGCTTAAATAAACAGCAAAGTCGCTCCGAAAGAATCAAAGCTTCGTGGCGGCTTTTTTCGTTACAGCGATGTTTTACACAAGGTTAAGACTTTTGAAGTTTTCGTCCAGAATATCACAGGATTTGTGGAGTGATTCCATCTCCTCTTCTGTGAGGGAAAGCTCCACAGTACGCTCTACACCGTTTCTGCCCACAATGGATGGGGTGCCCACAAAGGTGCCGTACCTTCCGTATTCTCCCGAGAGCCTTGAGCACACAGTCAGCACACTCTGTGCATCCGAGAGAATTGCCCTGACAATGCGACTCATCGCCATACCTATTCCGTAGTAGGTGGCACGTTTGGCACGGATAATCTTCTCTGCGGCACATCTGACTTCATCAGATATTCTCTCAAGGTCTTCCATATTGAAGCGTTCAGCATTGGTGCTCAGCACGTTGAGTACAGGCTTTGTGGCAAGGAGTGCCTGAGACCAAGGGGTGAACTCCGAGTCTCCGTGCTCCCCCATTACATAGGCGTGGACGTTTTTGGGGTCAATATGAAAGTATTCTCCCAAGAGATACCTGAGCCTTGCGGTGTCCAGAGTGGTACCCGTACCAATTACTCTGGATGCAGGAAAGCCCGACAGATGATGAGTAATCCGCGTCATAATGTCTACGGGATTGGTAGCAACAAGGAAAATTCCTTTAAAGCCGCTTTTTGTCACAGGCTCCACAATACTCCTGAAAACCTCTGCATTTCTCGTGAGGAGCCTAAGCCTTGACTCTCCCTCTTTCTGATTGACTCCCGCCGCGATAACCACTATATCCGCATCCTCACAGTCAGGGTAATCTCCTGCGTAAATCCTCATATTTGAGTGGGAGAAGGCAAGTCCGTGATTCAGGTCCATTGCCTCGCCCTTTGCCCTCTCCTTGTCAATATCAATAATCACAAGCTCGTCACAGATGTTCTGGTTGAGTGCGGAGTATGCAAAGCTCATTCCCACCATACCTGCACCCACAAGCACAACCTTCTTGCTGTTTGTCATAAAAAATCCCTCCCGATATACCATAAGGTTTCCACCGGGAGGGTGATTTTATTCATTGAGGATTTCCGTGTTGCTCACACTAAAAGGGAAATATCCCGATTCCTCTGCCACCGAGAGCCACGCCATATAGGTTTCGGGTGTGTGGGCACATCCCACGGCACTTTTCATAATGTCGCTCTGTGATGGAGCACCGCCACCCAGTCCTGATAGCATAAAACTCGCAAGGGGTGCAAAATCCCCCTCAAAGGAGCTTGTGAGAATGAACATTCCGTCCCTTATGGTATTCTCACCGCAGAGCATGGTGGCTGTTTTATTCATATACTCATAAAGTGTGATGTCTCCCACAGGGGAGTGAAGCCGCTTTGTGTAGTAGTCTCTGACGGTAGGAGAAAGCACCTCAAGCTCCTTTATAAAACCCTCAGTGTCTGCACTGCCGTGCTGAAAACCACGGTGCTCATAGCCTGTAATAGCGAGGAATTTCTCCTGCATCTCAGGGTAAAGTTCCTCATATCTCTCGTAGGTGACGGCGGGAAACTTAAGAATTTTGCCGTATTTAGTGTAACCCCATCCCTCAGGAGGGATGCTGCAGATAAAGTCTTCCGGGTTTTCTATATTGAAAATGGTACTGTATTTTTCTAAGGATGCATCCTTTCGGGTGGTGGTGTTCGGAGAGGCAAAGGTGTAGGCGGTGACGCCTTCAAAATCGGCACTGTCAATAAAATTCTTTGCCGCAAGGTTTGCCACCGCTCCGCCTCGGGAGTGCCCTGTCATCACAAGCGAAAGATTATCTTCGGTACCAAAATTTTCTGTCCGATACATTCTGATTCTTTCACAGACATAGTCTGCCGCCGATAGAAATCCTGTGTGGCTTTCACCGTTGCCGATATCGAAGTTTGAATACCATTCACAGCCCACACTGCCGCGGATTATGGCATACAGTGTGCTTTCCTTGCAGGCAAGGGCAAAGGCAACCCCGCTTCCGTACTGAGGGGTCTGCTCACGCTCCGCAAAGGTGTAATTCTCAAAGCCCGCTTTCCGCATATAATCATCAAAAGTATCGGGACTATATATGGCGGCAGAGAGTGTGAGGTATTTCCCAGCATCCTCTGAACTGAACTCTGCGGTGGGATTAGAATTATCCTCAGCGGGGGCGGTGCCTTGGGGCATAAAAATACCGCAGAGACAGAGAATAACTGCCGCTGCGGTAAGAAAAATTGTTTTTTTATAATTGGTCAACGGACAAACCTTCTTATATATTAAGTATCAGAGAGGCTATGCCGAAATAAACCAGCAGGGACACAACGTCCACAATAGTGGTAATGAAGGGACTTGCCATAACAGCAGGGTCCAGCTTCATAGTTTTTGCTATCATAGGCAGAGAGCAGCCGATGATTTTCGCCACCACAACGGTGATTACCAAGGTGATGCTTACCACCAGAGCTATCCAGATATTAATCTCTTCATTGTGGAGAAGCCATCCGTCAACAAGGAGAATTTTGCCGAAATTGACGATACCAAGTATGAGACCGCAGAGAATCGAAACACGGCATTCCTTGAAAATAACCCAGAAGATATCCTTGAACTCAATTTCGTCCAGAGAGAGGCTTCGGATAATTGTAACAGAGGACTGGCTGCCTGCGTTACCGCCGGTACCCATCAGCATGGGGATGAAGGCGGTGAGGATAAGAGCACCTGCAAGCTTTTCTTCATAGCCTGCAATTATTATGCCCGTAAAGGTGGAAGATATCATAAGTAATAAAAGCCAGGGCACACGATGCCAGATGGTTTCGAAAACACCCACCTTGGTGTATGGCTTGTCGGTGGTGGCAATAGCCGCCATCTTCTGGATATCCTCGGTGGTTTCCTCAACCAGAACGTCCACCGCGTCGTCAACGGTGACGATACCCACAAGTCTTCCCTCGGTGTCCACAACGGGAACAGCAAGGAAGTCGTAGTTGGAGATGGTCTGTGCAACCAGCTCCTGGTCATCCAGAGTGCCCACGGAGATGACGTTTGTCTCCATCAGATTCTCAATGATGTCATCCTCTTCTGCAAGAAGGAGTGCCTTGATGGTGGTGATACCGATAAGCTTTGAGTCCTTGCCCACAACGTAGCAGGTGTAGATAGTTTCCTTGTCAACACCTGTGCGGCGGATGCGCTTGATAGCCTCTTCCACCGTCATATCGGGGCGGAGGGACACAAACTCCGTGGTCATCATAGAACCTGCGGAGTCGTCGGGATATTTGAGAAGTTCGTTTATTTCTTTTCTTGTTTCGGGGTCAGCCTGACGGAGAATACGTTTTACAACGTTGGCAGGCATTTCCTCGATAATGTCAACGGCATCGTCAGCAGAGAGCTCGTCGATGATTTCTTTAAGCTCGTTATCAGAGAAACCCTTGATAAGAAACTCCTGAGTGTCCTCGTCCATCTCAACGAAAACGTCCGCCGCCAGCTCCTTGGGGAGCATTCTGAAAAGCAGGGGAAGCTTTGAGTCGTGCATATCTTCGAAGATAACGGCGATATCAAAGGCATTCATTGTGCCGAGTATGTCGCGGAGAGTCTTGTACTTTTTCTCTTCAAGCAGTTTGGCGATAGCAATATCGACAGTGATAATATTCCTTTCCATAGTCTTTTCCTCCTAAGATTAATAGGTCGGAAGCAAAAAGACACGGTTCCAAGGATTAAAGTGCAAAGGGAATGAACGCAACAAGAGAAGCATTGCGCTCAAAAAGCTTGCGACTTCGCCCGGGAACAGTGCCGGTACTACTTCCTGCGTCCATTAACTTTCACCTCTTTATAATCATAATATTCAGAAAAGTCCTGAAAATTCAAAACATTTTCCAACTATATAATTTTACTCCAAATAAAAAACCGTGTCAAGATTAATCGGCGAGTTTTGCGATTCGGAGATAATCATTCTTTAATGATATCAAAAATCCCCTGCCCGTTTTTGCGGACAGGGGAATCTGTATGTGTTTTTATATGGTTTTCGCCTTTTAAATCTCGCTTGCCTGCTCCTCGGTAATGCACTTGATGCCTGCGGCGAGAAGAATCTCGGCAACCTTGTCGTTGTCGTCAACGCGGAGTACAAGGTATGCGTGGTGAGGAGTTGCACCGTTGAAGGCATACATATACTCGATGTTGATATCCTTGTCGGAGAGGAGGCTCACTACTGCACCCAGAGCACCCGGCTCGTTTCTCAGTCTCACGCCCACAACCTCATTGACGGAAACAATGCAGTTCTCTTTTCTCAACACTTCCACAGCCTTGTCAGTGTCGGAAACAATGAGACGGAGAATGCCGAAATCCTGTGTATCGGCAATGGACATAGCACGAAGGTCTATGCTCTCTCTGGAGAGTGCATCGGTAATCTTGACGAGGGAACCTTTCTTGTTCTCAACAAAAACGGAAATCTGACGGATTGACATAGCATTAACCTCCTATAAGCTTTCTCTTATCCACAACTCTGACTGCCTTGCCCATAGAGCGCTCTATGGAATTGGGAGCAACCAGTTTAACGTCGGCACCGATGCCAAGCAGTGAGCGGAGCTCTGACTCCAGAGCCTTCTCGTACTCCTTCACCTTGGTGACGGTATCGGAGAACATATCCTCGGTCATCTCCACCTGTACCTCAAGGGTATCGGTGTTATTTACGCGGTCAACAATAATCTTGTAGTTGGGGAGGTATCCCTGACGGAGAAGAACTGTCTCTATCTGTGAGGGGAACACATTGACACCGCGGATAATCATCATATCATCGCTTCTGCCCATGGGCTTTGACATTCTCACGAAGGTTCTGCCACACTCACAGGGCTCGGTGTTGATAATACCGATATCGCGGGTGCGGTAACGGATGAAGGGACAGCACTCCTTGGTGATGCAGGTGAACACAAGCTCACCCTGCTCGCCCTGAGGGAGCACCTCGCCTGTTTCGGGGTTGATGGTCTCGATAATGAAGTGGTCCTCGTTGACGTGCATACCCTTCTGCTCGGAGCACTCATAGGATACGCAGGGACCCATAATCTCGGTAAGACCGTAAACGTCGTATGCCTTGATGTCAAGCATCTCCTCTATCTGACGACGCATTTCCTCGGTCCAGGGCTCTGCACCGAAGATACCTGCCTTCAGAGGCAGAGTCTTGGGGTCGATGCCCTTTGCCTTGATCTGCTCTGCAATATACATTGCATAGGAGGGGGTACAGCAGAGAACTGTGGAACCGAAGTCCTGAAGAATTGTAATCTGTCTGTCGGTGTTGCCCGAAGACACGGGGATAGCGGTGGCGCCGATTCTGCCTGCACCGCCGTGGAGACCGAAGCCGCCTGTAAAGAGTCCGTAACCGTAGGAAACGTGGATGAAGTCATTCTCATCAGCACCCACTGCATAGAGCTGACGTGCGGCGATGTCGTCCCAAACCTCCAGGTCGTGCTTGGTGTAGCCGACTACTATCTGCTTACCTGTGGTACCTGAGGATGCGTGAAGCCGAAGAACCTCACTCATAGGTACAGCAAAAAGTCCGTAGGGATATGCATCTCTCAGGTCCTGCTTGTATGTAAAGGGAAGCTTCTTGAGGTCGTCAACGGATTTTATATCCTCGGGTTTAACCCCTGCCTCGTCCATTCTCTTTCTGTAAAGCTCCACGTTGTCATAGACGTGTTTTACTGTCTTTACAAGTCTCTCGCTCTGCCACTCGCGAATCTGTTCACGGGAGGCTGTTTCAATTTCCTTTTGCCAATAGCACTCTGCCATTTAGGATTCCTCCAAACTTATTCTGAATAATTATATCCAAGGCTCAATGCCTTTATGTTCATTTCTATGAATCTGGGTTTTACAACTACCCTGAGTGCCTCTTCCCACTTCTCGTAGGGGATGCCGAGATACTTTGCAAGTCTGCCCATAAGCACGATGTTGACTGCCTTGGAAGAACCAGCCTCCTCTGCAAGAGTCAGAGCATCCAGAGCATCTACTTTTACCTTGCCGCGAAGTTCCTCAAGAATTGCCTCGGGATACTCTGCCGCACCTGTCACAACAGGCATAGGGTCAATCTGCTGGGTGTTGGTGATGATGGTGCCGCCCTCTTTGAGGAAGGGTGCCCATCTGCCTGCTTCAAGCTTCTCGAAGGAAACCACGAAATCAGCTGAACCCTCCTCGATAATGGGAGAGTAAACCTTATCGCCGAAGCGTACATAGGTAACAACGGAACCGCCGCGCTGGCTCATTCCGTGCACCTCGGAAACCTTTACATCATAGCCCTCAGAAAGCAGAAGTTTTCCGAGAAGATTACTTGCAAGGAGTGAGCCCTGTCCGCCCACACCGACTATCATAATACTCTTGGTCATTACTGCTCACCTCCGTCTTTAATAGCGTCGAATTTACACATCTGTGTGCACACACCGCAACCTACACAGAGAGTTGCGTCAATGGATGCCTTGCCGCCGTGCATACTGATGGCAGGACAACCCAGCTTCATACACATCTTACAGCTCTTGCACTTGTCCTCGTCCACCTTGAGCGCAGGCTTTGCCTTGACACTCTTGAGGAGTACGCAGGGACGTCTGGAGATAATAACGGAAGGCTCTTCCTTCTGAAGTTCCTCCTTGAGAACTGTGTCACATTCGGAAAGGTTATAGGGGTCAACCACACGGACACTGTTGATGCCCACTGCCTTGCAGAGGGTCTCAAGGTCAATCTTCGCTGCAGGGTCACCCTTGATGTTATAGCCTGTGGTGGGGTTCTGCTGATGACCTGTCATTCCTGTGATGGAGTTATCAAGAATGATAACTGTGGAGTTTGATGCATTGTAAGAGATATTCACAAGACCTGTGATGCCTGAATGCATAAATGTGGAGTCACCGATAACACAGACTGTCTTGCCCTCGGTACCCTTGCCGCCGGCCTTGTTGAAGCCGTGAAGTCCCGATACGGAAGCACCCATACAGAGTGTGCTGTCAAGAGCAGAGAGAGGGGGCTGTGCGCCCAGAGTGTAGCATCCGATATCTCCGAGAACTGTAATCTTGTTCTTTGCAAGGACGTAGTACATACCTCTGTGGGGGCAACCTGCGCACATTACGGGAGGTCTGCCGGGAACTGCAGTCTCAACCTCGATATGAGAGGGGACCTCCTTGCCGAAAGCCTTTGCCACAGCAAGCTGAGAAAGCTCGCCGATATTGGAGAACATCTCCTTGCCTGTGCATTCAATGCCCAGAGCCTTGACATGAGCCTCAATGAAACCGTCCAGCTCTTCTACAATATATACCTTCTTAACCTTCTCGGCAAAACTCTTGATGAGCTCTACGGGAAGGGGATTAATCATACCGATTTTGAGAACGCTCACATCATCGCCGAAAACTTCCTTGACATACTGATAGCAAGTGCCTACGGTGATGATACCGAAGTCACTCTCGGCATACTCTGCACGGTTGAGAGTGCTTTCCTCGGCAAATGCGGTGAGTTTCCGACATCTCTCCTCAACAAAGGGGTGACGCTTCTTTGCATTTGCAGGAATCATTATGTACTTTGAGGGGTTCTTCTCATAGGCGGGAGCCTCGGGGACTACTCTCTCGGAGGTCTCAACGATACTCTGGGAGTGTGCAACTCGGGTGCACATCTTGATAAATACAGGGGTGTCGAACTCCTCGGAAAGCTCAAAGGCAAACTTGGTGAACTCAAGTGCCTCGGCGGAATCGGAGGGTTCCAGCATGGGTACCTTGGAAGCCTTGGCATAGTGGCGGGAATCCTGCTCGTTCTGGGAGGAGTGCATACCGGGGTCGTCAGCAACGCAGATTACAAGACCGCCTGTGACACCTGTGTAGGAAAGTGTGAAGAGGGGGTCAGCGGCAACGTTGAGACCTACGTGCTTCATACAGCAGCAGGCGCGCTTGCCCTGAAGGGATGCGCCGAAGGCAACCTCCATGGCTACCTTCTCGTTGGGTGCCCATTCACAGTAAATTTCGTCATATTTTGCGGCGAATTCGGTAATCTCTGTAGAGGGTGTTCCGGGATAGCTGGAAACTATGGAACAGCCTGCCTCGTAGAGACCTCTGGCAACTGCCGCATTACCAATAAGTAATTCTTTCACGTCGTTTATCTCCTTAATTAAAATTTCTTAATCTTTATGTAATCACTCTGAAAGAGAGTTCTTTGCTTTTACCGTAACCTGCTTTTCATAGCAGCTGAATTTCTCGTTAATAACTTTATCCTCAGGCTTCTTTGTCAGCAGGCTTATAAGGATAACAAGCACAATACCCGAAAGCATTGCAATAACACCTACGTTGGAGGATGCCTGCAGAAGTTTGGGAAGCATTTCTACGTTGCCTGTAAGCTTGAACACCATAAAGGTGACATTGGCGGCTACGCTGAAAATGAAGCTTGCCCATACTGCCGGTTTTGTGGCACGTTTCCAGTAGAGACCCAGCATAAAGGGACCAAGGAAGGCACCGCTCATTGTGCCCCATGAGATACCCATAAGGTCGGTAATGAAGGCAACCTTGGTATTAGCCTGCAAAATTGCAATTCCTGCGGAAACCACAATGAAGAACACAAGGAAAACTCTCATCCAGAGCATCTTTGTCTTTTCCTTCATAGGAGTCTTCTTCATAGGTGCGGCAAAGTCCAGCACCAGTGTGGCACTTGATGTAAGCACCAGTGACGAGAGGGTGGACATTGAAGCCGCCAGCACCAGCATAATAACAAGTGCGATTACCACGTCGGAGTTTATCGACTCCAGCATAGAGGGAATAATGGAGTCAAAGCCCATTTTGCTCACCTGCTCCCCTGTCATAAAGATACGACCGAAGCCGCCCAGGAAGTAGCATCCGCCTGCAACGATAACTGCAAATACGGTGGAAACGATGGTACCTGTCTTGATGGATTTTTCATCCTTTATAGCATAGAATTTGCCAATCATCTGAGGAAGTCCCCATGTGCCCAGAGATGTGAGCAACACAACACCAAGAAGTGCTATGGGGTCAGGACCGAAGATGGAGGTATAGTCCCCCACGGGCTCCACCTGAGAGAGAAGCTCTACACTCTCGGTAAATCCGCCGTGAGCATTCAGCACCGCAAACACAACCACTACGATACCCACAAGCATAATCACGCCCTGAATAAAGCTGTTGAGAGCAGTACCCACATAGCCGGAAAGCACAACGTAGAGTGCTGTAACCACCGCCATAACCACGACGCATACCCAATAGTCAATGGGAAATGCCATGGAGAAAAGTCGGGAGAGACCGTTATAAAGAGATGCGGTGTAGGGAATCATAAAAACAAAGGTTATTGCCGCCGCCGCGATTTTCAGTGCTTTGGAGTCATAGCGTTTCTCGAAGAAGTCGGGCATTGTGGCACTTGAGAGATGCTGGGTCATAACTCTTGTACGTCTGCCCAGAACCACCCAGGCAAGAAAAGAACCGATAAGAGCATTTCCAAGACCTATCCAAGTGGACGCCAGTCCGAAATTCCATCCGAACTGTCCTGCATATCCTACGAAGATTACCGCCGAGAAATAGGAGGTTCCGAAGGAAAATGCCGTCAGCCACGGTCCCACCGCTCTGCCTCCAAGGACAAAGCCGTTGACATCGGTGGCCTTCTTTCGGCAATAGACACCTACGCCGATGGTCATCACCAGAAATAACACTATAAAAAGTATCTTAATAACCATTACATCGCTCTGCCTCGGACCTTCCAAAAAACGCATTGAGAAAACACAGCAGAGCCTTGCCTCCTTCATAAAAGACTTTTATTCTTTTAATTATAGCAAAAGGCCTCTGCAGTATCAAGGTTTTTTTCTCTAAATATGCAAGATTTTTGGATTTTTATTCGCAATTCATCGTTAACTATCGGCAGATTTATCCTCATACCGAAAAACTGTTGACAAAAAACCTTGTATTAGAGTATAATATTGAGCAGTAATATCAAGGAGGAGCTATATTATGTATACAAACTTCAAGACAATATATATGATGTGCCGCTCCGCCTTCAGAAGCATTACAGAGTAATCGGCTATCCGATGCTTATTGTGAATTCTGAGGGCAGATTCCCTATGGGGTTTCTGCCCTTTATCTTTAACTTGAGTTAAGCGAGGTAATAATTATGAACTTCAAAAACATCGACACCGCTTGCGTTCAGGGTGGATACACCCCCTCAAACGGTGAACCCCGTCAGATTCCCATTGTCCAGAGCACTACCTTCAAGTATGCTACCTCCGAGGATATGGGCAAGCTCTTTGACCTTGAGGCAGAGGGCTACTTCTACACCAGACTTCAGAACCCCACCAACGACTATGTTGCGAAGAAAATCTGTGAGCTTGAGGGCGGCACTGCCGCTATGCTTACCTCCTCGGGTCAGGCAGCAAGCTTCTTCAGCATTTTCAATATTGCAGGCGTCGGCGACCACATCGTTGCCTCCAGTGCAATTTACGGCGGCACCTACAACCTCTTTGCCGTTACAATGAAGCGTATGGGCATTGACTTTACATTTGTCTCCCCCACAGCCTCTGACGAAGAGCTTCAAGCAGCATTCAAGCCCAACACCAAGGCTATGTTCGGCGAGACTATCGCCAACCCCGCTTTAGTTGTCCTTGACATTGAGCGCTTTGCAAAAATTGCTCACAAAAACGGTGTTCCCCTCATTGTGGACAACACCTTTGCAACTCCCGTTACCTGCCGTCCCTTCGAGTGGGGTGCGGATATCGTTATCCACTCCACCACAAAGTACATCGACGGTCACGGTGTTTCCGTCGGCGGATGCATTGTTGACTCAGGTAAATTCGACTGGACAAAGTATCCCGACAAGTACCCCGGTCTCTGCACTCCCGACGAGAGCTACCACGGCGTTACCTACACCGAGAGATTCGGTCTTGCCGGTGCATATATCACCAAGGCTACTGCACAGCTCATGCGTGACTTCGGCTGTATTCAGTCTCCCCAGCACGCATTCTATCTCAACCTCGGTCTTGAGAGCCTGCACCTGAGAATGCAGCGCCACTGCGAGAACGGTCTTGCAGTTGCAAAGCACCTCAAGAATCATCCCAAGGTTGCTTGGGTACGCTACTCAGGTCTTGAGGGTGACGAAAGCTTTGAGCTTGGCAAGAAGTACCTCAAATACGGCGGTTGCGGCGTTGTATCCTTCGGTGTAAAGGGCGGAAGAACTGCCGCCGAGACCTTTATGAAGAATCTTAAGATTGCCGCTATCGAGACCCACGTTGCAGATGCACGTACCTGCTGTCTGCATCCCGCAAATGCAACTCATCGCCAGATGAACGACCAGGAGCTTGAGGCTTGCGGAATTTCTCCCGACCTTGTGCGCTTCTCCTGCGGTATTGAGGCTGCAGAGGACCTTATCGCCGACATTGATGCGGCTCTTGAGATGGTCTGATTTTTAGAAATTAACTGATTCACATATTTAGAAAGGGGGGCGATTTTTGTGCCGATTAAGATTCCGAATATGCTGCCTGCAACCCAGACGCTTCATAACGAAAACATCTTCGTTATTACGGAAACTCGGGCTATGACACAGGACATAAGACCGCTTCAGATTGCTATCCTTAACCTGATGCCCACAAAAATCGAAACAGAAACCCAACTGGCGAGACTGCTTGGAAACACACCTCTTCAGGTTGAGGTTGAATTCCTGCACACCGCCACCCACAAATCCAAAAACATCTCCGAGGAACACCTCTTTACCTTCTATAAAACCTTCGACGAAGTGCGTGACAGAAAGTTTGACGGTATGATTATCACAGGTGCCCCCGTGGAGCAGATGGAGTTTGAGGACGTGGAATACTGGCAGGAACTCTGTGAGATTATGGAGTGGACCAAGACCCACGTCACCTCCACATTTCACATCTGCTGGGGTGCTCAGGCGGCACTCTATTACCACTACGGTATCAAAAAATATCCTCTCCCCAAAAAGCTCTTCGGAGTTTATCCCCACACCAAGGACTATGATCGTTCAATTCTTCTGCGTGGCTTTGACGACACCTTTATGGTGCCTCACTCACGCCACACCACCATCAAACGTGAGGACGTAGAGGCTGTGGACGGACTTCGGATTCTCGCATCCTCCGAGGAGGCAGGGGTCTATGCTATAGCCACAAAATACGGCAGACAGATATTTATTACAGGTCACTCGGAATATGACGCGGAAACCCTCAAAAAGGAGTATATCCGTGACAAGACTGCAGGCAAGCCCATCGAAATCCCCAAGAATTACTTCCCTGAGGATGACGATACCCGCACACCGCTGGTCACCTGGCGAAGCCACGCAAATCTCCTCTATTCCAACTGGCTCAACTACTTCGTCTATCAGACCACGCCCTACGATATCACAACCATTAAATAATCCTTTCAAAGCGGTACACTCAAAAGGTGTGCCGTTTTGTTATGCCTCTCACACACAGCATCCCTGATACAAATGTGAACAAACGGAAAATTTCTCACCTATACCCATTATCTTCCTTGACATTAAAAATTTCGGGGTATAAAATACTTTAGTATCTATAATTACTTACATATAAAAGGAGGTTTTCACTTGATTCGAAAACTCTCAAAAAGTGTCCGAGAGTATAAGCTGGCATCTCTGCTGTCTCCCCTGTTTATTGCAGGTGAGGTAGCAATGGAGGTTATCATTCCTCTTATTCTCGCCGAGCTTATCAATCAGGGAATTAACTTTAAAAATGCAGAAGGCGTCATTGTAGGCAATCAGGCGAACCTGATAAAATACGGTCTTATCCTTGTTGCCTGCTGTATAATTTCAATGCTCTTCGGCACTCTGGCAGGTGACTTCGCCGCCAAGGCATCCACAGGCTTTGCCCACAATCTTCGCGAGGATATGTTCTACGCTGTGCAGAACTATTCCTTCAAAAATATTGACAAATTCTCCACGGCAAGCCTTATTACCCGAATGACCACCGACGTCACCAACCTTCAGAACGCATATCAGATGCTTATCCGCATCGCCATAAGAAGCCCTCTGATGATAATTTTCTCTCTTTCCATGGCGGTCTACATTCATCCCCAGATGGGACTTATCTTTCTCTGCGTCCTGCCTGTGCTTGTTGCAGGGCTTCTGCTGATTATGAAATTTGCCTTTCCCCTCTTTGAGAAGATGTTCAGAATCTACGACACTCTCAACAGAGTTGTGCAGGAAAATCTCCGCGGTGTGCGCGTTGTGAAGTCCTTTGTCAGCGAAGACGCGGAGCGTGAGAAATTCCACAGCGTTTCGGGTGAAATATACAGCATTGCCACCAAGGCTGAGACCATTGTTGCCTTCAATGCACCCTTGATGCAGGGCGTAGTATTTACCTGTATGCTCCTTGTGTCCTACATAGGTGCACGACTCATCGTAGGAAGCGGAGGCACCGCACTTTCAGAGGGTGAGCTTACAAGTATGTTCACCTATACCATGCAGATTCTGATGAACTTTATGATGCTCTCCATGGTATTCATTATGCTGATTATGTCAAGAGCTTCCGGCAGAAGAATTGTGGAAGTACTCTCCGAGGTTCCCGACCTTAAGAATTGCGACAGCCCCGAAAAGGAAATCGAAGACGGCTCCATCCGCTTTGAAAACGTCAGCTTCAGCTACTCCGCAGACGCCGAAAAGCTCTGCCTTTCAGGTGTAAATATTGATATAAAATCAGGAGAAACCGTAGGCATTATCGGCTCTACGGGAAGCTCTAAGTCCACTCTTGTCAGCCTCATACCCAGACTCTATGACACTACCTCCGGCACCGTCTATGTAGGCGGCAAGGATGTGCGGGACTACGACCTCACCGTACTTCGCGATGCGGTTTCCATGGTACTGCAGAAGAACGTCCTCTTCTCAGGCACCATAAGAGAAAACCTCCTCTGGGGCAACGAAAACGCCACCGACGAGGAAATCAGACACGCCTGCAAGCTCGCCTGTGCCGATGAATTTATAAGCACCTTCCCCGAGGGCTACGATACCTACATCGAGGAGGGCGGCACCAATGTCTCGGGCGGACAGAAACAGCGTCTCTGTATTGCCAGAGCTCTGCTGAAATCCCCGAAAATCCTCATACTCGACGACTCCACAAGTGCCGTTGACACCGCCACCGACGCCTCTATAAGAGAGGCTATGGCAAGCTTCATCCCCTCCACCACCAAGATTATTATTGCCCAGCGTATCTCCTCCGTGGAGTTTGCGGACAAAATCATCGTCCTTGACGAGGGCGAAATCTCCGCGGTGGGAACTCACGAAGAACTCCTTGAAACAAGTGATATTTACAAAGAGGTATATACCTCTCAGCAGAAGGGAGGGCTCAAATAATGGCTGGTCCTATGCGTAACAATCCCGCCAATATGGGCAAAAAAATCTCTCTTGACAAAAATCAATCCAAGGCACTCAAGCGTCTTGCCGCATACATCTGGAAAGGATACAAATTCCGCTTTATTCTTGTATTTCTCTGCATTGTGGTAACCTCAGTTGTCAGCGCCGCCAGTGCAAGTTTCGTGGGCAGTGTGTTTGATAAATACATCTCCGTGCTTATCGGAAGCGCAAACCCCGATTACTCAGAGCTTGTTTCGGCAATTCTCCGCACCGGTGGTATCTTCCTCTTCGGCATTATTGCCATTCTGGTGCAGAATCTGGTGATGGTCTTCATCACCCAGAACATTATGAAAGATGTGAGAGACGATATGTTCTCTCATATGCAGACCCTGCCCATAAGATACTTTGACACCCATACTCACGGCGACATTATGAGCCACTACACCAACGACACCGACACCCTCAGACAGATGATTTCCCAAAGCATCCCCCAGCTTATGTCCTCGGTGATTACCATTGTGGTGTACTTCTGCTTTATGCTCTTCACCAATGTATGGCTGACTCTCTTTGTCCTGCTATTTGTGGGTCTTACCCTGATGATTACAGGCTCCGTTGCCTCCAAAAGCGGAAAGCACTTTATGATTCAACAGCAGTCACTGGGCAAAATCAACGGCTATATTCAGGAAATGATAAGCGGTCAGAAGGTTATCAAAGTATTCAACCACGAGGAAAAGACGAAGGAAAATTTCGACTCGCTCAATGACGAGCTCTGCGAAACCGCCTACAAAGCCAACAAGTTCGTCAACATCCTCGGTCCCATAACAGGTAATCTGGGTCATCTTCAGTATGTCCTCATTGCAGTTGTGGGCGGTATACTGGCTATTGCGGGTCTCCCCTTCGCCCCTTCTCTGGGTGCTATCGTAAGTTTTCTTCTCTACTCAAAGAGTTTTACAATGCCAATAAATCAGGTGGCACAGCAGGCAAGCTCCATTATTATGGCACTTGCAGGTGCCCAGAGAATCTTCGCCCTGATGGACGAGGAGAGCGAAACCGACGAGGGCTATGTAACTCTTGTGAATGCAAAATATGAAAACGATATCCTTACGGAAACTCCCGAGCACACAGGTCTCTGGGCTTGGAAGCACCCCCACGAGGACGGCACCACCACCTACACCGAGCTCAAAGGTGAGGTTAGGTTCTTCGATGCAGACTTTGCCTATGTCAAAGGCAAGACCGTTCTCCACGACATCAACCTCTATGCTGAGCCGGGTCAGAAGGTTGCCTTCGTAGGTGCCACCGGTGCAGGCAAAACCACCATAACAAACCTTATCAACCGCTTCTACGACCTGGAAGACGGCAAGGTCCGCTACGACGGAATAAATATCAAAAAAATTAAAAAGGCTGACCTGAGACGCTCTCTTGGGGTTGTTCTTCAGGACACCAACCTTTTCACAGGCACCGTTGCAGAGAATATCCGCTACTCAAAGCCTGACGCAACCGATGACGAGGTTATTGCCGCCGCTAAGCTTGCAAATGCTCACGGCTTTATCTCAAGACTCCCCAAAGGCTACGACACACTCCTTGAGAACAACGGTGCCAACCTCTCTCAGGGACAGCGTCAGCTCCTCTCCATTGCCCGTGCCGCCATAGCCGACCCACCTGTTATGATTCTGGACGAGGCGACCTCCTCCATCGACACCCGCACCGAGGCACTTGTGCAAAGAGGCATGGATGCTCTGATGAAGGGCAGAACCGTGTTTGTCATCGCCCACCGCCTCTCCACCGTACAGAATTCCGATGTGATTATGGTACTTGAAAAGGGCAGAATCATTGAGCGCGGAAGCCACGACGAGCTCATAGAGAAAAAGGGCAAATACTACGAGCTCTACACAGGCGACACAGAACTTGACTGATAACACCACCCCCTGTAAAACATAACAACCACACAACATCCCCCCGAGTCTTATGACCCGAGGGGATGTTTTACATTATTTTAATATATGCGTTCACTCTGTTTACTTCTTATTTTTCTCTTTTGAGCGTTTGTCGTTGATGATTTGCATATGCTCGGCGGTAATAAGCTCCACGCCGTTTTCCTTTGCCCAGTCCACGCACCCCTTGAGCACCAGAGGTAGAAATACTCTGGGCACAGCCAAAACAGTTTTAAGTGCCTCATCTGTAAACTTCACCTTATCGTCTGCGCGCTCTGCCGCATAACGCACCGATGCAAGAGATGCCTCTCTCATCTGAAGAAGCTCTGCTCTCATTCTGGTCTTTCTGTGAAACCAGAAATTCTTTGAATCGCGGTAGCCGTAGTCAACAGGCAACGCAGGAAAATCCTTTGCTCTGACACCATTGATAATGGCATCGCGGTACTTCTTTTTCATGAGGATCTTGTCGATTCTCAAAATAAAGTGTGCGCCGAATTTACTGGTGATTCCGTTGAAATCATGGTAGGGTCCTTCGTATCCGTTAAGCTCCCCCGCCTTGTCCGAGTCCGCCCCGTCAAGCTCCCTCATCCAGGTACACTCAATAACCTCTATGGCATCGCTCATTACCATCGGGCGCACGTCCTGAGGATTCTCCTCCTCTACAAGGCTCTTCTCCAGCCTGAAGTTACATTTAGGCATCTTCTCCTCGGGTTTGTCGCCGGGCCAGGAAAGCTTCACCGCCTCCTTGAAATTTTTGGGGTTATCATCAATAAAGTTTAGAGCGCATTTACCGTTTCTGAGAATATTCTGTGCGGTGTTGGAAGAATTTCTGCAACAGAGAAGCATTGCATAGTAGTCTTTTCCTGCCACATAATAGGGCTGAATCAACGAATAAGGTCCAAGGTTTGTGGTGCCGTCCTCACAGAGAGTGCTGATAAGCACCGTAGGCATAGGAAAGAAAAGTGATGTCTGATAAAAATTATCAACTATTCTGAGGTTTTCAAAACTGCTCATAAATAATCCTCCGCGTAAATTTTATACTACACATATTATATCATCCCGAAACTAACTTAACAAGTCAGAAAGCTATTTTTGCACAGCTCTCCACATTTCCTCTTTACTTGACATATTCCGCCGTTTGATTTACAATTATATAATATCCAAAGCGGATAAAGAATCGAGGCAAACTATGAAAAAAAGCATCAAAAATATAATATTCGGTTTGCTGGGACAGATTATCACCATTGCTCTGGGACTGGTTCTGCCGAGAATGTTTATTACCAGTTACGGTTCCGAAGTCAACGGTATGCTCTCTTCTGTAAATAATATCTTTTCATATCTGGCACTTCTGGAGGCAGGCATCGGCTCTGCCACTATTCAGGCACTCTACGGTCCCTTGGCAAAGAACAACCGTGACGACATCAACGGCATATTGTCTGCCACCAATCTCTTCTATAAGAGAACGGGCATCATCTACTTTATCTCGGTAATTGTATTTTCCGTTGTCTATCCCCTTTGTGTTACCTCGGAAATTCCTCCCCTGACAACTGCGCTGGTTATTCTTTTTATCGGAATGGGTCATGCCGTCAACTACTTCTTTCAGGGCAAGTACAAGATGCTTCTTCAAGCAGAAGGAAAGCAATATATCACAAGCAACGTCACCACCATCGTTCACGTTTTCGTAAGTGTTTCAAAAATCATTCTGATTTCTCTGGGAATGTCTGTTGTTGCTATTACCATAGCTCAATTCCTGTTGAACATCGCCCAGATGATTTACTACTTCATATACATTAAGCGTCACTACAAATGGCTTGACCTTAAGGTAGCCCCCAACAAGGCGTCAATTTCACAGAGCAAGAACGTTGTGGTGCATCAAGTTTCCCAGCTTGTATTCCACAACACCGACACTCTTATTCTTTCTATTTTCTGCGGTTTCGAAGCCGCCAGTATCTATGCACTTTACAACCTGTTCTTTGAGATGATTTCAACTATGCTCAATCATTTCACAGCAGGCTTTTCCTACAAAATCGGTCAGCTTTGCAACTCCGACGAAAAGAAGTTCAAGCGATACTTTGAGCCTTGGGAGCAGTATTCCATGGCACTCTCCTTTGCTATGTACTGCGTACTCTTCATATTCATTCTCCCCTTCATCAAAGTCTACACCGAGGGAGCCGACATCAACTACTACGACCCGATTCTCCCGATTCTGTTTGTTACTATCAAAATACTCGTATCCGGCAGAGCTACCTGTGGTCACATCATCAGCTTTGCAGGACATTTCAAGAAAACCCAGTGGCGCTCGGTTATCGAGATGATTCTCAACATCACCGTATCTATCTCCGCAGTTCTGATTCTCAATCCCTACGGAAAGGGCCTCTACGGTGTGCTTATAGGCACCATAGTGGCACTGCTCTACAGAAGCAACGATATGATTATTTACAGTTGCAAGCACATTCTTCAAAGAGGAATCTGGAAAACCTACAAACGCTGGATTATCAACATCGCTCTCTTTGTTCTGATGTACTGGCTGTCCACCTTCATTAATATGAAGCTGGATTCTTACATAAGCCTCATACTCTGGTGCATTCCCGTTACCGCAGTGGTAACAATAGTATTCTTTGCAGGTGCATTTATTTCGGAGCCTTCCTCCACAAAAACAACGATTAATCTGCTGAAGAATAAGCTTACAAGCCGCAAATCAAAATAAGAATCTTTTCAAAAACAAAACTACCCGAAGAAGAGCCTGATACTCTTTTTCGGGTAGTTATTTTTATACTATTCGGTTCTTTTGGGTTTCGGGAATTAACCCTTAACTGCACCTGCGGCAACACCCTTGATGATGTGCTTCTGACAGGTGAGATAGAATATAATAATGGGAATGATGCTCATGAAGATGAGAGCCATTGTTGCACCAAGGTCAACTGTGCCGTAGCTTCCCTTGAGGTACTGGATGTGAATGGGAATAGTCATATATCCCTTTGTTCTGTCAAGTACCAGATAGGGCAGGAGGTAGTCATTCCATACCCACATAAGCTCAAGGATTGAAACGGAGATAACTGTGGGCATAAGCATGGGGAATACAACCTTGAAGTAGGTTCTCAGAGGACCGCAACCGTCGATAGCTGCCGCTTCTTCGATTTCCAGCGGGATGCTCTTGACAAAGCCTGTGAACATAAACACCGCAAGTCCTGCACCAAATCCCAGATAGATTATCGGGATGGTCCAGGGAGTGTTGAGCTTGAGGGTATCAGCTGTTCTTGCAAGTGTGAACTGTACCATCTGGAAGGGGATAACCATAGAGAATACACAGGCGAAATAGATAAATTTACAGAAGAAGGAATTAACTCTGGAAATGTACCATGCCGCCATAGAGGTAACGATGATAATGAGGAAGGTTGAGAGAACAGTAATAACAAGGCTGTAAAATACGGATTTCCAGAATGTACCGCCAAGTGTCATACCGGTTTTGAAGTTCTCAAAACCCGCCCAGCTTTCCGCATTGGGAAGTGCGAAGGTCTGGGTCTTAACGAAGGTGTTCTTCTTGAAGGAGTTAAGGGCAACAAGGAAGATAGGTGCCATATAGAAAACGGATACCAGACCAAAGAGAATTGTGAGCCACAGCTTCTTGGGTTTGCCCTTGGGAGCTTTTACTTTTTTAACTGTTTTTGCCATTACTGCTGCACCTCCTTCTTACGTGTTGAAGTGAGCTGGAGAAGACCGATGGTGGCAACCAGAATGAAGAAGATTACCGCCTTAGCCTGAGCCTCACCCTTTGAGAAAGCACCTGACTGGCCGAAGGTCTTGGAGATGTTCAGCGCAATCATCTCGGTGGTATAGGTATTGAGACCCGTAGCCTTGTCCAGTACACCGGGGAGACCCTCTGTGAGGGCAAGGTTCTGGTCGTAGAGCTTGAAGCCGTTGGTGAGCGAGAGGAATGTGCAGATAGTGATGGAGGGCATAACGTTGGGAATTGTAATTCTTGTGAGAGTCTTCCAACCGCTGGCGCCGTCAATCTTTGCCGCCTCAATCATATCCTCAGGCACCGCCTGAAGTCCCGCAACATAGATAATCATCATATATCCCACCTGTTGCCAGCACATCAGTATTATCAGTCCCCAGAAACCGAATTCGGTTTTTTCAAGGATATTTGTGTTATAGTAGCTGAGAATACCGTCGAAAATCATACTCCAGATATAGCCCAGAACGATACCGCCGATAAGGTTGGGCATAAAGAATACTGTACGGAAGAAGTTTGTACCCTTGATGCCCTGAGTCAGTGCGTAAGCAACCGCAAAGGCTATAACGTTGATAAGCACAACGGAAACTATTGTCCAGATTGCAGTATAGATGAATGAATAGAGAAACTGTTCATCATCCAGGATTCTTAAGTAGTTGTCAATGCCGACAAAGGTCCATTTCTTTGTAGTTCTGAACTTACAGAAAGAAAGGAACAAGCCCTGAAGGAAGGGCCAGATAAAACCGATGAGGAAGGAAATCGCCATAGGCAGCAGGAAAAGCCAGCCGAAACGACGAATCGGTCTTCTCAGGAGTTTACTGTTCACAGCCGCAGAGCTGTGAGCTTTTTTCTTTTTCTTCTTCATTTTTCCACCTCCGGAAGATATAAAAGCAAAGGTCAAGCCCTCTGCAAAAATAAATCCTATGTTTTCTGCAGGGAACGCATTTATGCGTTCCGTTTTCGGAACGGATAAATCCATTCCCTACGTTTTCTTAAAAAATGGGGCGAGTTTTTGGCTCGCCCCACGGTTTTAATACAGTTTATCAGCCGTTAACTGCTGCATAGTTGCTTGCCCAACCTGCTACGAATGCTGACTCAACAGCATCCCAGTTAGCATCTGTGGGATCAGCGTTGTATGCGTTCATTGCGCTAACGATACCCTTACGATACTCGTTAACGTTGGGCTGGAAGTTTGTAACCCAAGGCATTGTGTAGTTGCCTGCAGATGCATAAGCGTTAGCCTGTGCAAGGAAGGGGTTGGAAGACTCAGCTGCATTCTTATAGGGCATAACGCCGAATGTCTCAACAGCCTTTGCGGATGCCTCTGCATCAGTTACGAGCCACTTCATGAATGCGAGAGTAGCCTCGATATCTTCCTCTTTTGCCTCTGCGTTAACTGCCCAGTAGTTCTCTGTACCGCAGTTGAGGCCTGCCTTCTCTTCGCCCTCTACGCCACAGTAGTAGGGAATCATTGTGAGATCCTCAGCCTTGAGACCCTTCTCGTTGAGGCTGGACCACTCCCAGTTACCGTTAGCATAGAATACTGCCTTACCCTCAGCAAACTCTGCGTTTGCATCGAAGCCGCCAGCTGCGAGCTGTGCGCGGTCAGTTGCGGAATTTACAACCATGAGGTCATAGAGAGCCTTGTAGTTGTCCATGTATGTACCCTTGATCTCTGCGGGGCATGTCTTCCATGCATCGGGAGCGTCAACGGACTCATAGTAGTACTCAAGGTTTGCAAGGTGGCCTGTGAATCTCCAGGAAGAAGAATCATCCATGCCGGAAGATGTGAATGCATCGAAGCCGAGGTCGTTTGCACGAGCGTGGATATCCTCAGCAACAGCCTTGAGAGTCTCAAAGTTTGTGATGTCATCCATTGAGTAACCAGCCTGGTCAAGGAGAGCCTTGTTTACGATGATACCGTAGCACTCGTAGCAGTAGCCGATGGAGCAGAGCTTGCCGTCAGCATCGAAGAGCTGGTAAGCGTCTGTGTTGAGCTCCTTAGCGATCTCTGTATCGGTGAGGTCGTAGCAGAACTCGCCCCAATCCTTAACAGCAGCATCGTTACCTACAACGAAGAGTGTAGGAGGAGTTGCCTTGTCCATCTCTGCTGTGAGAGTGTCGTTGTATGTACCGGAAGCAGCAGTAACAACAGTTACCTTAACGCCTGTTTCGTCGGTGTACATTTTAGCGATTTCCTGAAGAGCTGCATCTGATTCAGGCTTGAAGTTGAGCCAGTAAACAGAACCTGTCTTTGCGTCATCGCCGTCGTCTTTGCCGGTCTCGCCGCCGCAAGCTGCTAAGGAAACAGCAAGAACGAGCACGAGAAGAAGTGCAAAAAACTTTTTCATTGTGTGTCTTCCTTTCTTTTTTAGAAAAATAGAAATTTATCAATACATTCCCTGAACCTTTGATACAAAGAATGTACTAACCTGAAAAAAGCGCCAAAACAAAAAATAAGCCTCTTTTTTGCACTATTAATTATATATCACAAATACCGCACTTGTCAATCAATTTTTTGTATAATGTGTATAGGGTTTTTGTCATTTGATGGGCAAAAATTATCTTAATATATCGAAAACTCAATGTTTATCGGGGTTTTGGAATTTCCTGCACATTAATAATTTTTCAAATCAGTTAATATTTCACCACTCATAGTCTGAAATGTAAAATTGCATTTCAACACATTATATGATAAGATATAATCACAAAATAACAAAGGAGGCTCAATTATGAAGAAGAAAATCTCCTGTTTTTTACTGTTACTGCTTGTACTTATAGTTATAATGTCATTCTCTGCCTGTTCTGCTCCGACCTGTCACACCGACAAAGACGAGAACTATATCTACTCTTTAGGGGAAGAAATCAGACTCTACGACAATGAGTCCAACAGTTATCTGGGAAGCATTGCAGTCATAGACGCCATTGTTATCCGCGACGGCGGCTTCAGCATCGAGGAATTCGACGGATATGACGAAGACGACAACCCTGTATATAAGGATGTTGAATATGAAGCCGTTGTTCAGATCAACTACATCTCGAGTTTCATAGACAGCAATGACGCAGACGAGAGAATCAACTTCACCCTGCGTGACACAAGCGGCAATGCAGGCAAAAAGTCACCCGAGGTTTCCTACGTCACCGAGCCTACTCCTTATTCATCCATGGTATTTGCCGTAAAAGAAAAGGATGAATACATCACCATCAGATACGCCTACGATACCTTCCAACAGCCTGTTGCCGAAATCAAGGCTTACTATGACGATTCGGGCAATTACAGCGCCGACAACCTTGAGAATTTTGGCGGAGAAGGTGAGGGTTTTATTTCTCCTCAGGAAAATTCTTCAAACGCAGGCATCGCCGCCGTTCTCTTGTCAGTTTTGTTAATTCTCTGCATCGCAGAAGGAATTATAATCATTGTGCTTTCGGTTATTCTCATTATACTTGCTTTAAAACTCAAAAAGGCGAAAAAACTCACCGCCCATGCCCCTGCACACCCATAACAAAAACTCTCGACAAAAGGAGACATTCAGATGAAGAAACTGCGCATTCTCTGGGGTATTCTCAGAAGGACCCACGCTGACTCAATTATTCTGGGATTTATTCTGTTTATACTCCTCAGTGCTCTTGTTATTCTGCTTTCAGAGCCTGAAATAAACCGATACACCGATGCACTGTGGTACCTTTACTCCGTCACCTTCACCGTAGGTCTGGGAGATATTGTAGCCACCACCGCTGTGGGGAAAATATGCTCGGTGCTGGTATCGGTGTACGCCCTCTTTGTCACCGCCCTTGCCACAGGCGTTGTGGTGAGTTTTTATAACAGATGCGTGGAGGCACACTTTGAAGAGACAAAGGAAGCCTTCCTCAATAAGCTTACACGACTTCCCGAACTTTCCAAGGAAGAGCTTCGGGAGATATCCGAAAAAGCAAAGACGTTTAAATAAGCGAGAATCATATACTTACAAAGTCAGGTGCAAGACCATAAGTTTTGCACCTGTTTTTATTATCATCGGTGAAATTATGCTATTGTGAAATCCGATTTGCTGTGATATTATTAAAATGTAATAGTATACAATTAGTATGTATACGGATTTTTTGAAAACAGGAGGCATAAATTATGAAAAAGTCCACAAAGCTCCTATCCCTTCTCCTTGCAGTTCTCACTCTGCTCTCGGTAGCAACTGTGGGGCTTCTCTCGGTTTCTGCCGCAGATGCCACATTGAGCTACTCATTCAAGCAGGTTGATGCAGGCTTTGCAGAAGGAACAATTACCCTGAAGGGCGATGCAGGCAAGTATTACCTCTACTGGGCTGACAGCACAAAGGCTCTGGAGGGATACAGAGAAATTGCAGTTCTCAGCATCACATCCGCTTCTGCTTCTTACGATTTGCTGGAAAATACTGTTATCCCACCCGATGCAGAGAAGCTCATTGCAATAAAGTCTTCAAGCACTCCTGCAGCGGCAGACCGCACAGTAGCAAAAGCCGCGGCAGTATACTCCATTCCCGCCTCACGCAAGCTTTCCTTCTCGAGTGCTGATGCACTCTACACCTTCGGCTCTGTGGGTGACCCCCAGATTGCCAACGACTCCTACGGCTCAAACTCCTACCCCAACGACGAGGTACATCTGAAGAAAGCCTTTGAAACTCTCCACGCAAGAGACGTTGACTTCACCGTTTCTTCAGGCGACATTGTAAATGACCAGAACGGCAAACAGACCTATGCCGCAGAGTACAAGGTTTATCAGAAAATCCTTGCCGAATCCCCCTACGCCAACCCTATCTACGAAGCAGTAGGCAACCACGATGTTGGCACAGTCTGGGACAAGAACGGCAACTACTATAACAACAATGCGCCCTTTAACAAGGCGACAGGTCTTGACTCCACAGCCGAAACCATTAATGCAGGCACGCCCTACTACGAGATTACCGAGCCCACCACAGGCGACCACTTCATCTTTATGGCACTGGAGGGCGGCTTCTACACCAACAAGGGTACACAGTTCTCCACGGCACAGCTTGACTGGCTGGAGGGACTTCTGAAGAAATATTCAGGAGACGGAAAGAACATCTTCATCATCGAGCACGGCAACATCGGCGGCTGGGGTTCAGGTGATAAGCTCACCACTCCCTACTACTACGACCTTGCCCTTGTAAAGACAAACCCCGATGTCAAGCGCTTCATCTCCCTTATGGAGGAGTATAAGGAGTGCGTTATCATCACCGCCCACACTCACCTTGAGCTGGGTGCTCACCTTAACTACTCCGACAACAACGACACCTCCGCAGTTATGATGCACAACTCCGCCATCGGCGGTGTCAGACGCCTTGTAAACGGAAAAATTGACAGAAGTGCAGTGCTTGGACTTTCCGAGGGCTACATCGTTGACGTATTCGAGGACTGCATCGTATTTAACGGCATCAACCTCTACTACAACGAGATTATGCCCGACTGCTCCTACATCATCCCCTTTGATACCGAGGCTCTGGAGACTCCCACCGAGACAAAGCCCACCGAAACTGATCCTGTGGAGACAAAGCCCACGGAGAACACAACTCCCACAGAGACCGACCCCATAGAGACAAAACCCACCGTGGCTCCCTCCACAAGCACCACAGAGCCCTCCACCACACCTAAGATGACAGAGCCTGACACAGGAAATATCACTACCACATCCACAGAGCCTTACGAATACATCTACGGCGATGCTGATATGTCGGGAGAGGTAAACATCAAGGATGCAACAGTTATCCAGAAGTATGCCGCTGATATGCTCACTCTTGAAGGCGTGGCATTCACTCAGGCAAACGTCACAGGTGACAAGGCTGTCAACGTCCGCGATGCAACAGCTATTCAGAAGTTTGTTGCAGGACTTATCACAGTATTCCCCGTAGAGAATAAAACTGTGACCGCTCCTGTTGGCGCAATCGCCCCCAAATATCTAGCAAAGGATGCTCTGGATAAGTATTACACATACAGCTCCTACGACCAGTATATGGCACTCAAGAAAGCTTATCTCTATGGCATCTTTCCTGAGGATGCAGGTAAACTTCCCGGCAGCGATTCCTACATCGATCCCTTTATCTACCTTATTGATGAACTTGAGGCTATTGTCCTTGCAACAGGCGGCAGCACCTCGGACACACCTGCAAGCGACATCACAGTATACTTTTCAAACAACTACAACTGGAGTTCGGTAAAGGCATACCTCTGGGGTTCAGGCGGCACCAAGGTTTCCTGGCCCGGCGAGGCAATGACCTTTGTAAGAGAGAACAGTCAGGGACAGGATATCTACTCTGTAACCTTCAGCTACGATGATTACCAGAACATCATCTTCACAGACGGCTCAAAGCAGACTTCTGACATCACCCTTTCGGGAGATAATAATGTAGGCTACTACATCTCCGGAGAAAGCGGCGGCAAATACACCTGCTCCACTTACACCTACGAATAACTTCAAAGTATAAGTCAGAAACCCACCATCCATTTTCAGGATGGTGGGTTTTATCATTAGTATATTCAGTTAAGTAGGCATTTACTGAAAGTGCATCAGACGAGCCCTGCTATCCGTTTCTGAATTGCAGTTACATCCCTGACATCGCGTTGTCCGTCTCGGTTGAAGTCAGTGACATAATGAGGGGCACCTGCTTCGGGGGTAAAGTCGTCGCTGAAAAGACAATCGTAATCAGGGAATGCAAGAAGCTCTGCCAGACATTTCTGAATTTGGGTTGCATCTTTGATGTTTAACTCTCGGTCGTTGTTTGCATCGCCAACGAGATATCCCAGACCGTATTCCTCAAACACAGCACTAATGTCAACTAACCCTTCATCATACGCATCCCTTAGGGCAATCACTTCACGTTCTGTTCTGTAATGAAGGTCATCGCCCGGGATGATAATATAGTAACCGTTTTCATCATAAAAGGGATGATATAGTGATACGTTAGTTTTGTCAGTCTTTACAACATAATCTCCATACAGTTGCACGCATATTCTTTCCTCTTCCCAGCTATCAATACCTTTTACAAGCACATAGTCAGGGGTGGCTTCATCTGCGGATGAAATCTCGGAAAAGTGTTCGTACAGTTCTTTATATCCATAGTCATATAGAGCATAAATCGGTCCTGGACTATCCTCTAAATAACCACTGTAATTGAAATAAGCCAAATAATGTGTAAAGTACTGCTCATACTTACCGCCGGTATAATATTTGAGATAATCTAACTCTTCTTCCGTTTCGGTATTTTGCAGTTGTATATCGGATTCAGATAATCCAAAAGCACAAACAGGAAAACTCAAAAGTGCAAGTATAATAACAAAACATAAAATCTTTTTCATAAAATCAACTCCTCCTTATATGATATTAACATCATCTTTCAGTTTCAGTATATCACCCGCATTTTTGCGTGTCAACTACGTTTTCGACACCAGCAACACCATAAGAATAAGATGGTATTATAGAGATTTGCCTGCATATAAATAAATATATACTATAAATCCGAGAGGTGATTCTTACGGTTATAAGGTGGAAAAAATTACTCGTCTGTGTACTTATCCCTCTGCTTGTGGGGGGCTTGTCGGCACTTATCACCATGGGAAGCATGGAGAACTTTTCGTCCCTCAATAAGCCTCCACTCTCTCCCCCGGGCTGGCTCTTCCCCGTGGTGTGGACAATTCTCTTTGTCCTTATGGGCATTGCATCCTACATCGTACTGGAAAGAGGAAGCTTTGCCGAGACCAGAACCGCGCTTTTCTTCTACGGTGTACAGCTTTTCTTCAACTTCTTCTGGTCAATTTTCTTCTTTAATTTTGAGCTGTATTATTTTTCCTTCCTCTGGCTTTTAGCCCTTTGGGTGCTGATAATCATTACTGCAGTGCTTTTCTTCAGAATCTCAAAGCCTGCAGGATATCTGATGATACCCTACATTCTCTGGGTAACCTTCGCAGGATATCTGAATCTGGGAATTGCAATACTGAACTGAACAAAACAAAAGCCTGAGCGTATATAGCTCAGGCTTAATTCTTACAGGACTCTTATTTATCTTCTGCTGAAGCTTCAGCGGGCTGAACATTATTGATAACAATAACCTCGGGTTTCTTGTCCTTTGTGAGAGCAAGAACCAATGCGATAACCCATGCAATCATGGACCATCCCAGAAGAAGATTCAGAACCGCAATAGCAATCTTGTTTTCCTTTTTTCTGATGAATGCAACGATTGCAGGCAGCATATAAAGTGCCGCTGAAACAGCAAGTACAATCACTCCGACCACTAAAGCTATAATGAATAAAAAAGCTGCCGAAGTTGTTGCAGACGGGTCAATATAACATAACATATTAACTACCTCGTTTTCCGATTGCTGTAATCTGTATTGCGGAATTTATCAGTTATTCTGACCTGCGGTCTTCAGAGTTACATCGTGGTAGCCGCCCTCGACGATGGAAACGGAGGATACCAGCGTCAGCTTGGCATC
>JAFQNJ010000033.1 GCA_017395925.1 Ruminococcus sp.
ACAAAGAGAATTTCTGCATCTTTTTCTTTAATTTTAATTGTCTGGGCAATGGCAATGGCAGGATTAATGTGTCCTGCGGTGCCGCCGCCTGCAAGTAATACTCTCATAAATTCACCTGAAATTCAAATAGTGATTGTGCCTTAGCACATTATAGAACGCCCGTCTGCTTATGTCTTTTCAATATTGGCTGTTCTGGACACAGAAAGCACTATGCCCATCTGTGCCAGGAGCATAATCAGTGAGCTTCCGCCGTAACTGAAGAACGGGAACGAGATACCTGTGTTTGGCAGCCAGTCGGTGATAACAAGTACATTGAGCACAACCTGAAGTCCCACCTGTGCCACAAGTCCGCAACCCAGAAGTTTTCCGAAATTATCCGAAGCTGCACGGGAAATCCTGATACCTCTGTACACAAGCAAACCAAAGAGCACAAGGATAACACCTGCACCGATAAGTCCCAGTTCCTCACATACCACAGCATAGACAAAGTCGTTCTGAGGCTCGGGAAGGTAGAGGTACTTCTGTCTTGACTGACCCAGTCCCAGACCCCACACACCACCTGAACCGATGGCATAGAGGGAGTTTCTGGTCTGATATGTCGCCCATTTATTCTCGGGAGTGTAGTTAAGCGCCTGACCCCAACCGTCCATTCTGTCCATAGCATAACCCAGAAGACCTGTGGAGAAAGCAATTACAAAGGCAACCACCGCAATTACAGCGATTATTCCGAAGTATTTGAGAGGCATTCCCGAAAGGAAAAGCATTATGAGCACCAGCAGGAACACGATAACTATACAGGAGTAATGAGGCTCAAGAAGGAGAAGTACTGCGGTTGCACCGAAGATTATCATACCGGGCATAAAGCTGTACTTCATATACTGCATTTTATCGGCATATTTTGTGCCCCAATACGCAAAGAAAACAATAAGGCAGAACTTGGTAATCTCAGATGCCTGAATGGTAAAGCTGCCCACTCCTATCCATCGTCTGATGCCTGTTTCGGAGGGCATAAAAAGCACGATAATAAGCACAGCAAAGGATATACCGAGAATTATCTTTGCAAATCTGTAGAGATATCGGTAGTTGAAATATGAACAAGCTATCATTGCCGCAACACCCAGACCCGCAAAGATAAGCTGACGCTTGAGATAGTAGAAGCTGTCGCCCGTCTTGCTGTATGCTGTAGGATAGCTTGCGGAGAACATCATAATGATGCCGATGGTGAGAAGTGCCAGCACCAGAAGCAGAAAAGGCATATCAAGACCCAGACCCACCGATAAAAGTCCCGACTTTTTCTTTTCGGGTGCCTTTTTACGGCTGTCTGTTTTTCTTCTTGGAGCAGCAGCACTGCCTGCACTCTGCTGTGCGCTCAATGACCTGAGATATGCTCTGTCAGGAGCGGTTTTTTTATGAAGAAAGCTCTGATGCATTTCTTTATCCTCCCAAGGATTTCAGAGTCAGGCAAGTCTCACAACTCCGAAATATGTAAGTAAAATAGCGGCAATTCCTGCCAAAGCTGTAACAAGGCTGAATACGCAAACGATTTTGACCTCGCTCCAGCCGCTCATCTCAAAGTGATGATGGATGGGGCTCATCTTGAAGAGTCTCTTTCCGTGGGTAAGCTTGAAGAAGCCAACCTGCAGGATAACGGAGAACATTTCAACAATGTACATAAGTCCCACAAGAATGAGGAGAATGGGCAAATCAAGAGTGCAGAGAATTGCACAAACAATACCGCCCAGGAAAAGCGAACCTGTGTCGCCCATAAACACCTTTGCGGGATGGAAATTCCACACAAGGAATCCCAGACAGCCGCCTGCAAGTGCGGCACTGGTGAATACTCCGCCCACATTGTGCAGGAGACTTGCCATAAGCATCATAGCAATCGCCGCAAAGAATGTGATGGAGCCGTCAAGTCCGTCGATGCCGTCGGTGAGGTTGGTGGCATTGACTATGCCTACTATCACTACGGAAGCAACAACATAATAGAACCATCCCAGCTCAACTGTGCCGATGAAAGGAATAACTGTGGCGGTGAGACCTGTGTCGCCGCCGATGTATCTGAGTGCCAGGAGATAACCGATAGCCACAGCAAACTGGAGCACCAGCTTCTGAATGGCGGTAAGTCCCAGATTACGTTTTTTAACTACCTTGATGTAGTCGTCAATAAATCCGATAAGTCCGTAGCAGAGAGCCATTATAAGACCGATGAAGGTGTTGTTACGCTCAATATCGGGAACTTCGCTTGTAAAAAGTCTGATAGTAAAGCAGACAGCCACCGAGACAATGATACCGATAATAAACATTATACCGCCCATGGTGGGAGTACCCTGCTTTTTCTTGTGCCAGTCGGGACCTATATCCAGAATTGTCTGACCAAACTTGAGTTTATGCAGAAAGGGAATAAGGAGTTTTCCCAGCACCGCAGATATGGTGAATGCCAGAACCGCTACAATCAGAGCCCATATGCCGTTAATCACTTTTCATCCGTCCTTTTTGTTGTAAATTCGTTTATTTCCCGCAGAATTTCATCTGCTTTGAAACCCTCAGCAAGCAGGGCGCAAAAAGCCACAAGCACCTGTCTGAAGGTATATTCCGAGCCGTTTTTGAGAAACGCTCTGCCCATAAAGCCCGCGGTGAGAATCTCAAAGCTGGAGGTCACTTCCCTGCGCTGGGGATTAAGTGCCGTCACGTCACAGTCCCCTATCTTCTGACAGTAGGTAAGCACCTTACCCTTTGAAGAAACCTTCTCCTTGTCATCTCTGTGAACCACCCAGATATCCGCCGAGTAAGACTCGTCGGGGGCGAATTCATCGTAGTCCCCCGCAAAAACCGCAAGGTCTTCTCCCTTGCAGGGAAACTTTTCTCGCAGAGCGGTGATTATACTCTCAATCTCCGCTACGTTTTCTTTATCTCCAAATATTCTGATTCTTTCATTATTCATAGAGTTCTCCCTGAAAAATGTAATTAATCAGTCGCTGATACCGCCTGACGTGAATGTAACCTTTATAACAGTACCCGGAGAAACAAGGGTACCGGGAGCGACACTCTGGGATGTAGCATAACACATTGCGGAGTTAGTAGCACCTGTGATGCTGACATTCAGGTTTTCAAGGGATGCAAGGTAATTGACATCGTTTATGCTGTAGCCCTTGAAGTCAGGCACAGTTGACTGAATCTGTGCGCTGTCCTCGTCGGTATAAACAACCACATTTCCGCCCTGAGGTATGGGCATTGATGCATGGGGCACCTGAGCAAGAACTTTCTCACCGTATCCCATAACGGTTACCGTGAAGCCATCCTCCTCAATAGCGCCGATTGCCTCATCTGTGGTCATACCCACGTAGTTGCCGGTTGTCTTGTCAAGGCTCTCTATCTCCTCGTCGGTATACTCTGTGGCAACCTCAAGGTAAGGCAGAACCTCTGACATAATCTTTGCAAATACAGGAGCCGCAACCTGACTTCCGTAGTAAGCGGCACCTGTGGGAGTATCGAAGAACACAAGGCACACGACCTCGGCGTTTTCTGCAGGGGCAAAGCCGCAGAAGGATGCGATATAGTCGTCTATTCCGTCGCCGTTTTCATCAATTTTCTTCTCTGTGGTACCTGTCTTGCCCGCTACTCTGTAGCCTGCAACATAGCCGTTGCTGCCGGAGCCCGAAACCGCGTTTTCCTCAAGGATATCGGCAATGTGTGCCGCTGTTTCGGAGGATATTGCCTGACGCTTCGCATCGTTTGAAACGATGGACTGCACGTTTCCTTCAGAGTCCAGCACCTGAGAAACCACGTGGGGCTGAACGATATATCCGCCGTTGGCTATGGCACAGACGGCAGTTGCCATCTGAATGGGAGTCACCGCAAAGTTCTGTCCGAAGGAGGCGGTGGCAAGGTTTACGGGAAGCATTGAGCCGTCTTCAGAGAAGAAGATATCCTCTGCCTCACCGGGAAGGTCGATGCCGGTTCTCTCGGAGAAGCCGAATGCCTGATAATATTTCCAGAATTTCTCTGCACCCAGAAGCTCGCCAATCTGCATAAAGGCAGGGTTGCAGGAATTCTTGATACAGTCACGGAAGTTCTGTGTGCCGTGACCCGAACGGAGATGGCAATGAATTACCTCGCCCGTTACGGTATAGTGACCGGGGCAATAGAAGGAAGACTCCTCGCTGACAAGGTCCTCTTCCAGAGCCATTGCGGCGGTGAACATCTTGAAAACAGAGCCGGGATAGTATGTATCGCTGACAGCCTTGTTTCTCCACGTCTTCTGGAGTGCCGCACTCTCCGCCTCAAGTCTCTTGTCCTCGGGCAGCTTTGCAATTTCCGCCAGAATACTGTCATCCAGAGTGTAGGGGTCGTTGAGGTCAAAGCCGCCTACCGATGCCATGGCAAGAACCTCGCCTGTGTTGACATTCATAACAATGCTGACGGCACGGTTTGCAACCTCGTGGTCCTCGATTCCTTCCTGCAGGTACTTTTCAACAATCGCCTGAATGTTGGAGTCGATGGTAAGCACCAGAGAGCTTCCGTCCACAGCATCAATATTCTGGCTGTATTTGAAGGGCATCTCCGTACCGATGGAGTTGGTGGCGGTGACAAGTCGTCCGGGAGTACCTGTGAGAAGCTCGTCGTACTGGTACTCGATTCCCGAAAGTCCCTGGTCATCAGAACCTGTAAATCCGATTACAGAGGATGCAAGGGCATTTTTGTAGTAGTATCTCTTGTAATTGTCAAGGAGATAGATGGAGTTGCTGTTGATATCATACTCATCGCTGAGTTTCTCACAGAAATCAAGTATCTCCTGACGGGTATCCGACTCTATCTGACGCTTGATTTCCACATAGTAGCTGGACTGCTTGGATTTTTCGAAAATCGTCTCTTCGTCAATATCCAGTATCTCTGAGAGCCCGCGGGATACAATGCGTCTCTCCTCGTCGGTCTCAAGATACACAGGCGCCAGCACCACTCTCCACACCGTTGCAGACTCTGCCAGAATCTCTCTGTTTCTGTCGTAGATGGTGCCTCTCTTAGCCGAGAGGGTGGTATCAGTGAGCTGCTGTGCGGTAGCTTTTTGCTGAAGCTCATCCGCCATAAAAATCTGGAGATAGCCAAGTCTAAACATTGCGGTTCCGAAACCCAGTGCCAGTATTATAACAAGTAGAATTGCCGACCTTTTCCGAAAGGTCTGATTCGTACCTTTAGCCATAAAAATTGTCCCTTTCATTCAGGTGTGCACCGAAAAATTTCACATTCACCGGAGAACACACCGCAAAAAATCATTCTCACAAGTAGCAGAAAAAGAGTCAAGACCAAAAAATCTCAACTCTCATTCCTCACATAACATACTTATTAATCACGGAGGTATGTTATGACCAGAGTGAACTCAGGAAATCACCCATCTCGGCAAAAACGGTTCTGTTTCCCTCTTCATATATCTCTGCCTTGTCCCCCTGTGACAAGTTTATATATTCTTTTTGCTGGTTAGTTGCCTTAACCATATTCAATTCGTTTCTCGCATACTCCTCAACCGCAGCCGCAGAGAGGTTAGCCTCTATCTTTGCCTGCATCTGAGTGTGCAGACTCTGTGTCTGGGAGAGTTTTTCCTCGGCGGAGGCTATCTCCTGATTAAGCTCCGCAAGTCGCACCTGTCCAAGGATGATGGAAACTATAGCCACCACCGCTATGGCGGACATCACAAACCCTACACAAAGTGCCATGGGGTTATGCTTTCTGCGCTGAGCCTTGGAGGCATTGATGTCGGGAAGCTCAATTATGTTGTTCTTTGCCTGAGGCTTTCTCTTGGGCCTCTGGGCAGGGACTGCTTTTGGCACTGCTGTGCCTCGGGTTGTCTCGAAAAGACTCAGGTCGTAACCTCTGTTGTCTACCATATATGCGCCGTATGCCATATACTTCAAATCCCCTTTAATTCATATACCTTATATTTTTTCGCAAATCCTCAGCTTTGCACTTCTGCTTCGCTGATTCAGTTCAAGTTCTTCTTCAGTGGCTGTTATGGGCTTTCTGGTGATGATTTTCACCTTGGGTTTGTTGCCGCACACACAAACAGGAAAATCCTTGGGGCATATACAGCCCTCCGCCCATTTTGCCATTCCCTGCTTTACTATTCTGTCCTCAATGGAGTGGAAGGTTATTACTGCAAGTCTGCCGCCGGACGAGAGCATCTCAAAGGCGGAGTCAAGTCCTCGCTCCAGCTCGCCGAACTCGTCGTTCACGGCAATTCTCAACGCCTGGAAGCTCTGTCTTGCAGGGGGTCCCTCGCGTCTCACCTTCTGGGGAACTGATGCTTTGATTATCTCTGCAAGTTCCAAGGTAGTCTCTATCGGCTTTTCCTCTCTTGCCTTCACGATGTTTCGTGCAATTGAGGAGGCAAATTTCTCTTCGCCGTATGTAGAGAGGATTCTTGCGATTTCTCCGTAAGGAAGATTATTCACAAGGTCTCTTGCCGACTCGCCCTGCTGGCTCATTCTCATATCAAGAGGTGCATCCTCGTGAAATGAAAAACCTCTCTCGGGAGTGTCAAGCTGATGGGAGGAAACTCCGATATCAAGAAGCACGCCGTCCACCTTGTATACGCCAAGCTCTGAAAGCAACTCCTTCATATCGCCGAAGCGACCTCTCACTATAGTGGAGCAGGGCTCATCCTTGAACCTCTCGGTGACAGTGGCTATTGCATCAGGGTCGCGGTCTATGGAGTAAAGCATTCCGCTTGTTAGTTTTTTGAGAATCTGTGAGGAGTGTCCCCCTCCTCCTGCTGTGCCGTCAACGTAGATTCCGTGAGGCTTTATCTCAAGACCGGAAATGGTCTCCTCAAGCAGTACCGGCAAATGTGAAAATTTCATAATCACAGCCTCAGCAGTTCAAGAGCATCATCAAAGGACTCCTGCATCTGCTTATTCATAAACTCGTCGTAAACATCCTTGTCCCACACCTCAACTCGGGTATCCATACCGAGAACAACGATATCCTTCTTGAGATTTGCGTTGTCACGCAGTGCCTGAGGAATCTGAACTCTGCCCTGTGCATTGGCGGAAACCTCGGTAGCAGGAGAAATCAGGATGTACTGGAGTCTCAGAGCTGTCCTTGCAGGAAGCTCTCTTATCTGGGAGAGAAGGCGGTCAAACTGTTTGGCGGACATAATCTGAACGCATTTGAAATCCTTGTCAAAACCGCTGGTAACGTAAAAGCTCTCCCCCAGCTCATCTCTGAACTTCTGGGAAAGGGTTACTCTGCCCTTTGCATCAAGGCTCTGATAGGTCATACCCGTAAACATTTTGCCACCTCCTTCGTAAATTTCTGTTTCGTTCAAAGTGTATTTTTTGAAAAATCACCGAATTTGCATCAAAAACCATTAATTTTTGAGTTTTTTCAGTCACTTTTGTACACTCTTTGACACTGTAAGTTCATTATACATTATAGGTTGCAAAATTGCAAGAGAAAGATTACGGTTTTTTTACCAATATTACAGAGGACTTTTACTGCATAATAGACAAAAAGCACCTGCCGCACCCCTTATCTCGGGTTTTGCGACAGGTAATTTTTGTAATTTATGCTGATTTTTGTAACCTTTTCAAAAAAATCCGATAATTTCTTTTACTCACTCTCCTTTCAGAAACTTCCTCTATTTCTCAAAACCGCCCTCCGCCTTCAATACTTCTCCCAAAACGCAAAAAGAGCACAACCAAAAGGCTGTGCTCTCTAAAAACCATATATAATTTTCGCTTAAATTACATTGCGATGTTATTGTTACCGGCAGATGTCTTCTGTGTCATCTTGATGTTCTGACGGGTTTTGCGAAGCTCTGTGAGCTGGGATGTAATAGCATCGTCGGTCTTCTTCATAATATCCTCGACGAACTCGCTGGCAGCCTTACGCATATCAGAGGTCTTTGCCTTTGCGTCGTTGATAATCTCGGTTGCCTGTGCGTGTGCTGCACGAACGATCTCGTTCTGGTTAACAAGCTGCTGCTTTCTCTCCTCTGCGGCACGGATAATATCCTCGGACTCCTTCTTTGCCTCTGCGATAATCTGGCTTCTGTCAGCAACGATATTCTTTGCCTGACGGATTTCAGAGGGAAGTGAATCGGAAATCTCGTCAAGGATGTCCAGAACCTGCTCGGTATCTACCAGAGACTTGCCGCCTGTGAGGGGAACAGCCTTGGCATCGTTCATAATATCCTGTAATTCAGCGATAAGTTCTTCTACTCTTTTCATATTTATCTCCCTTTCCTGTCAATTATCTGACTATATTCCTATTATTTCACATATTTGTGAGTCTGTCAACTATTTTTGCGTGAATTGCCTCAGGAACAAAATTGCTGATATCTCCACCCAAAGAGGCAATCTGCTTCACAACACTTGAGCTGAGGTACATATAATCCTGACTTGTGTTGAGGTAGACCGTCTCCAGCTCACCGTAGAGTTTCTTGTTAATCATAGACATCTGAAACTCATATTCAAAGTCAGATACCGCACGCAGACCCTTAACCACCGCAACAGCACCCTTGCTCTTGGCATAGTCCACCAGAAGTCCGCCGAAGCTGTCTATCTCCACGTTGGAAAGATGTGCAGTAGTCTCACGGAGAAGCTCCATCCTCTCCTCTACGGTGAAGTTCGGATTCTTATCCATATTGCAGAGCACCGCCACAATAACCTTGTCAAAAAGTCCCGATGCACGTTCTATAATATCCAGATGACCCAGAGTCACAGGGTCAAAGCTACCGGGGCATATTGCAATTTTCATAATAAAATCCCCTTTGATTTATTCCTCTGCAGGACGTCTGTAAGAGGTTATCTTAATTTTACCATATCGGTATGTTCTGTCAAGGGTAAATTCACCTGCGTTTTCGGGAAGTTCCTCGTCAAGGGCGGTCTCGCAGAGAATAACTCCGCCCTCGTTCATTGCAAAAGGCAGTACCGAAAGTGCCTTTACCGCCAGACCTTTGTTATAGGGCGGGTCAACAAATGCCACATCGAATTTCTTTGCACTGCTTTTTACAAAGCTGGGCGCATCCGCATTGACTATCTGTGCCTTATCTTCAAAGCCTGTTGTCTCAAGATTCTTCTTTATGACAGATACTGCATCCCTTCTCATATCAATAAAGGTTGCTTCTCTGGCACCTCGGGAGAGTGCCTCTATGCCCATCTGTCCCGAGCCTGCAAACATATCAAGGAAAGCTCTGCCCTGAACCTGAAACTGAATTATGGAAAATACTGCTTCCTTCACCATATCGGTGGTGGGACGCACCTCGTCCCCTGCAAGGGTCTCAAGCTTTCTGCCTCTGGCTGAACCTGTGATTACTCTCATATTTATTCCTCCTTATTCTCGCTGTATTCAGGGTGAAAGTGGCGATAGACCGCCAGTGCCGCCCCTCTTGTCATAGAGGGCGCGGACTGAAGTTCTGATAATTCCGCCACAGAAATATTCTTAATTGTTTTAAAATATCTGAGGAGTGCTTTTGCACGTTCTATACCGATGCCGTCAATCTCCGTCAGGGAACTTCGGAAGGCACCCTTGCTCCTTACCTTGTGGTGGTAGCTTACTGCAAATCGGTGCACCTCGTCCTGAACCGAAGTTACAAAATTAAAAACTCTCTGTCGGGAGTTTATGGCAATTTCCTCGTCTGCGGTGGTGATAGCACGGGTACGATGACGGTCATCCTTCACCATACCGAAAAGAGGCACATCCACACCGAACCTTTGGAGCACGGGTCTTACTGCCGAAAGCTGACCCTTGCCGCCGTCGAGGAGTATAAGGTCGGGGAGTCTGCCGAAGCCCTCTCCCTCATCCTTGTGAGCCTCGTATTCCTCAAAGCGTCTTGTGAGAACCTCGTTCATAGAGGCGAAGTCATCCTGACCCTCAAAGCCTTTTATCTTAAACCTGCGGTATGCCTTCCTCAGGGGCTTGCCGTTTTCGAAAACCACCATTCCTGCCACATTGTCAGTACCCGACAGGTTAGATATATCGTAGGACTCAATATAGACAGGGGTCTTCGGCAAAGATAGCACTTGACGAAGTTCTTCAAGCACAGAAAGCTCTCTGCCTGTAAATCCCTTTTGCTGGGCAAGCCGCTCTGCAGCATTCTGCTGACACATCTCCACAAGCCGTCGGGAGTCACCCTTCTGGGGCACTGTGATATGCACACGTTTGCCGCTTTTTTCGGTGAGATACCTCTCCAGAAGTGCCATCCCCTCGGCAGGAGCATCCAGAGTTATGTGAGGGGGAATATGGTTGTTTCCGCTGTAGAAACTTGTGATAAAACCCGCTCTGGCACTCTTTGCATCCTCAATGGTATCCACAAGGAAATCCTGTCTATCCGACAGCCTGCCGTCCTCAAAGCGAAACACCTCGAAGACACCCTTTTCTCCATCGGTGAAATAGGCAATAACGTCCTGATTCTTCACCTTGGACTGAACGACCTTCTGCTTATCGGAGAGCTTCTTTATGGCATTGATGCTGTCACGAAGCATTGCCGCCTTCTCAAAGTCCAGATTCTCGGAAGCCTCGTTCATCTCTGCCGTCAGCTTTTTGAGGGACTCTGTGCTTGAACCGTTCAAAAACTCAAGAGCTCTCTCCACTCTCTCGTTATACTCGGAAAACTTCATCTTTCCTCTGCAGGGTGCCGAACACTTTTTTATGTGGAAATTCAGACACGGTCTGCCCTTGCCGAAGTCCTCGGGGAAACGGCGTTTGCAATCGGGCAGCATAAAGACTGCATTCGCCGACTGCACTGCTTGCTTCACATAATAACTCGACTTATAAGGACCGATATACAAGGCACCGTCATCCGCCTTCTGAAGCACGGCGGTTATCCTCCGCCACTTGTCGGGTGACACCCTGATATAACTGTATCCCTTGTCATCCTTCAGAAGAATGTTATATTTTGGGCGGTGCTGCTTTATGAGACTGCACTCAAGGATAAGTGCCTCAAACTCGCTGTTTGTAATGATATACTCGAAATTCTCCACGCTTGCCACCATACGGCGGACCTTTTCCGCGTGGTTATTCTGGGAGCCGAAGTACTGACTTACACGGTTTCTGAGCTTCTTCGCCTTGCCGATGTATATAATCTCCGACTTCTTGTTCTTCATAATATATACGCCGGGCTCCAGCGGGAGTCCCATGGCTTTTTTGCGAAGCTCCTTAAGTTTTTCACTCATATTCAGCACCTCCTCTCAAAAAACAAAAAGGGCGGAGAAAACTCCGCCCTGAAAGCTATCTTTATTACTCGGAAAAACCGGACTCAACCAGAGAAACAAGACCCTCAACTGCGTTGGTCTCGTCGGGACCGTCAGCAAAAATCTTGATAGTTGTGCCGCCGAGGATACCCAAAGACAGAACACCCAGCAAACTCTTGGCATTTACTCTTCTCTCGTCCTTCTCTACCCAGATAGTAGACTTGAACTCGTTTGCCTTCTGAATGAAGAAAGTCGCCGGACGGGCGTGCAAACCTGTTTTATTCTGAACTAAAACATCCTTACCGTACATGGAATTACCCTCTCTTATTTTAATTATGGATTTCCATAAGCCGCCTTGAAAACACTTCAAGGGATTTATCATAATCATTCATTTTTTGTTATTATATCCACAAAATTCAAAGAGGTCAACACCATAAAAACATTTTTGTTTTGATACACTATTGCGACAAAAATCGGGGTAGGTTTCTTGTGCAAAAATAACAACACAAAAAACCTCTTTTCAAAGCACCCGAGCTTATTAATCTTCGCTTCTGAGGCTTATGAGAAAAGCCTGCTCTTTCTTTGAAAGCTCTGCATCCTCAAGGATGTCGGGACGGCGAAGATTTGTGATGCGTATTGCCTGTTCACGTCGCCATTTTTCGATGTTGGCGTGATGGCCGCTGAGAAGCACATCGGGGACTTTTTCCCCTCTCCACTCCTCGGGACGTGTATACTGGGGATATTCCAGAAGTCCCGAATAGTGACTCTCAAGCTCAAAGCACTCGTCGCTTGAAAGAACACCGGGGAGCATTCTGCTGAGGGAATCCGCCAGCACCAGTGCAGGGAGTTCTCCCCCTGTCAGCACATAGTCGCCCACGGAAATCTCCTCGTCAACAAATCTGTCAAGCACCCTCTGGTCAATACCCTCGTAGTGACCGCAGAGGATGCATATATTCTCTTAATCAGAGGCAAGGCTTTTGACCTTCTTCTGTGTAAGTGTCTCCCCTTTTGGTGACATATATACAAAGTGAGGCTTTTCCCTCAGTTCTTCGCATATTGCCTCATAGCACAGAGCAACAGGTTCAGCCATCATAAGCATTCCCATACCGCCGCCGTAGGGAGCATCGTCAACGCGGCGATGCTTGTCAAAGGCAAAGTCACGAAGCTGGTGACAGACTATCTCCACAGCTCCGCTTTTTCTGGCTCTTCCGATAATACTCTCGGACAGCACCGCTTCACACATCTCGGGGAAAAGCGTAATTATATCAATCCTCATCGTCGAAAATACCTTTCATAGGTTCAATAAGCACATAGCCCTTCTCGGGGCATTTCTCCTTGACAACAGGAGGGATTACGGGAATGTAGTATGCCTTACCGTCCCCATCCTTAATCTCATACACATTGTTGGCACCTGTTCTGAGGACATCGGTGATTTTGCCGTACACCTTGTCTTCGTCATTTACATCCTTTACCTCAAGCCCCAGCAAATCCTGAACAAAATGTGTGCCCTTGGGGAGTTTTACGTCCTTGCGGTTCATATAGAGGACTTTGCCGCGGAGCAAATCCGCCGCCTCCACGCTGTCAACGCCCTCTATTTTCACCAGTGCGATATTCTTGTGGGGACGTGCTTTTATGTTGAGTTTCTCCTTGCCGCCGTCAAAATAAAGGTGCTTGAAGCCCTTGAAGAAAGCAGGAGAGTCACACCAGCACTCAACTCTCAGCTCACCCATAACGCCGTGGGTACCCACGACTTTTCCGATTTCCAGATATTCCTTCAGCATATATATCCCTCTTGATTATTTCTTTTGCTTCTTATTCTTACCGACATTGGTCTTATTCTTCTCGAGCATAGTTACAACCAGGTAGATGCCGCCTATAACACCTACGCAGGATACCACAACTATCACTATCATTATCCATGCATTGTCGTTGATATTAAAACCCTTACCCTTGCCGCCGTCCTCATTATTCTTAATAACGCAAAGCTCTGCCTCGGGGAGCTCGTCGGGGGTTGCAAAAAGTGCAGGTGAGCGAAGTTCAATGCCCCTTTCTTTGCAGAAGGTTGCGGCTACAAAACTCTCGCCGTTTTCGTCCTTTTCCTCAGAGTACACCACAAAGTCATCGTAAACGGCAATTTCCTTTGCCTCCAAATCATCGTAGCAGCCAAAGGTATACTCACCCATGGTGAATACCGACTCGGGAATTCTGACACTCTTGAGAGCGGGACAGTTATAAAAAGCGAAATTGCCGATGCAGCCTACCGTGTCGGGAATGCTTATATAGCTTAAAGTCTCGTTGCCCTCAAAGGCGTTTGCACTGATACTCAGCACACCCTTGGGAATTACCACAGTCTCGGCATCACCGAAATACTTATAGAAAACTCTTCCGCCGAAAATTATGGAAGTATTGCCGTCAAAACGCTTTATCCATGGAGTGCTGTCAAACACGAAAGCTCCTACATAGAAAAGGTCTGCAGGAATATTAATGCTCTCCAGAGCAGTACAACTGTCAAAGCAGGCATCACGAAGCTCATAGACCGTATCGGGCAGCACCAGAGAGGTCAATGCCGAACAACCCTGAAAAGCTCTCTCGCCGATAATCTCAAGGTACTGTGGAAGACGTACCGCGGTGATATCATCTCTGTACCAGAAAACTTCCTCTTCAATCCCCACAATTACACCGTCATCAATGGTATCGGGGATATATACATCGCCGCCGGGGCCTGTGTACTCGGTGATATGAACACCGTCGTCGCTTCTGATATATTTGAAATACCCTTGGGTCTTCTCCCCTTCTGTATCCGCAGATACAACCAAAGTCCCTGTGAGCCCTGAACTCATAAGCACAAGTGCGGCAAAGGTCACGCAAAGTATCCGTCTGAATATTCTTTCTGTATTTTTTAATGTCATAAGAACACCTCTTCTCAGTATAAAAGTATATACAAAACGCCCCTCATTGTCAAACCCGATATATGAGAAAAGGCAAAAGAAAAAGATGTACTTTGAAGCCTTCCGCTTTCTAAGTACACCTTTTAACTTTAACTTTGTTCGCTTCGTAAAAATCAGTCGATTTCAACCTGAACTTTTACATCCTTGCGGATAGCTGCGCTACGGGCAACAGTACGGATAGCCTTGGCAATTCTGCCCTGCTTGCCGATAATTCTGCCCATATCAGCCTCAGCAACGTGGATATGGTAAACGGTTGTGCCGTCCTCAAGGGGCTCATCAGCAGTAACCGATACCTCATCGGGAGCCTCAACAAGACCCTTTGCGATGATTGTGAGTAAATCTTTCATTTTGGTACTCCTTGGAATCAGATAATGTTGTTCTTCTTGAAGAGAGCCTTAACCTTATCTGTGGGCTGTGCACCGTTTGCAATCCACTTCTTTGCTGCATCCTCGTTTACCTTAACCTCTGCAGGCTCGGTGAGGGGGTTGTATGTGCCGATTTCCTCAATGAAACGACCGTCTCTGGGATAACGGGAATCTGCTACAACGATACGATAGAAGGGGTTCTTCTTTGCGCCCATTCTGCGAAGTCTGATTTTAACTGCCATGGTATTTTCCTCCATTAAATAAATTTAAAATATATAATTATAAGCCATTAATAAGGCAATATAATACGTTTTTTGATTCCATCAGAAGCCGGGGAATCCGCCGCCGGAGCTTGTGTAGGGAGTGCCGCCGAGACCGGGAAGTCCCTTCTTACGCTTCATACCCTTTTTACCGCCCTTATTATTCATCTGCTTCATAAGTTTCTGCATCTGCTCAAGCTGCTTGATAAGGCGGTTGACCTCCTCCACACTGCGTCCTGAACCTGCGGCAATTCTGCGTTTTCTGGAAGGATTGATGAGAGAAGGCTTTTCTCTCTCCTCGGGAGTCATGGAGAGGATAATTGCCTTGCACCAGTCAATGGCGCGGTCGTCAATGTTTGCTTCATCAAGCTGTTTCTGATTCATTCCGGGAATCTTGGAGAGGATGCCCTTGAGAGGACCCATCTTCTGAATCTGCTCAAATTGTGAGAGCAGGTCGTTGAAGTCCATCTTATTGTGGAGCATCTTGTCTGCAAGCTCTTCGGCTTTCTTCTGGTCAAGCTTTGACTCTGCCTCTTCAATGAGAGTCAGCACGTCGCCCATACCGAGAATACGGCTTGCCATTCTGTCGGGGTGGAACACCTCGATATCGGAGAGCTTCTCACCTGTACCGGAGAACTTGATGGGCTTGCCTGTAACCGCCTTGACAGAAAGTGCCGCACCGCCTCGGGTGTCACCGTCAAGTTTGGTGAGGATAACACCTGTAATCTCCAGAAGATTATTGAAGCTTTCGGCAACGTTGACAGCATCCTGACCTGTCATTGAATCTATAACAAGAAGTATCTCGGAGGGGTTTACTTCCTCCTTGACTCTCTTGAGCTCATTCATCAGCTCCTCGTCAATATGCAGACGGCCTGCGGTATCCAGAATAACAATATCGTGGCCGTAGTCCTTTGCCTGACGGATAGCATTTCTTGCAATTACAACGGGGTCTTCCTTACCCATCTCGAAGACAGGAACCTCAACGGAAGCACCCACCACCTTAAGCTGTTCGATAGCTGCAGGACGGTAGATATCACAGGCAACCAGCAGAGGTCTGTGATTCTGAGCCTTCAGCATCTTTGCAAGCTTACCTGCGTGGGTAGTTTTACCTGAACCCTGAAGACCGCATAGCATAATAACCGTGGGAGGTTTTGATGCAAATTCAAGCCTTGAGGACTCGCCGCCCATAAGCTTCACAAGCTCTTCGTTGACGATTTTGACAACCATCTGGGCAGGTGTCAGGCTCTCCATTACGCTCTCGCCTACTGCACGCTCGGTAACGCTCCGGGTGAATTCCTTTGCCACCTTGTAGTTAACGTCCGCCTCAAGAAGTGCCAGTCGGACTTCACGCATAGCGGTTTTAACGTCACTCTCGGTGAGCTTACCTTTATTTCTGAGGCGTTTAAACACGCCGCTTATTTTTTCAGAAAGACTGTCAAATGCCATATTACGCCTCCTGTTCGTAGAGTTTATCCGCTATTTCAATAATCTCCGACGCCAGTTTTTCACTGTCCGTATCGCTACTCAGGATTCGCTCTGCCAGAGTGCGGATAGTACGTGCGCTGTTGCCTACCTCTTCAAATCTGCGGTAAAGCCCCAGCTTTTCTTCATATTCATATAATTCAGCTTCGCTTCGCTTCACAAGGTCCCTGACACCCTGACGGGTAATTCCCATAATATCGGAGACCTCGGAAAGAGAGAGGTCGTCGTTATAATAGAGCATCACGGCTTCGTGCTGTTTGTCGCTGAGAAGCTGACCGTAAAAATCAAATAACAGGGAGATTTCGATATTCTTTTCCATAGCATCCTCCCCGAAAGACGGACTGTATATCGTCCTTGGTGTAAAGTTATTTTCTTTACACCTTGGCAATTATACTCTAACCACCGCGGTTTGTCAATAGATATTTCGCATTTTTTGCACTTTTCATCACCTTTTCAGAGCATAATTTATGATACCTTTTTACTTATATGATGAAAACGACAATTAATTATCGTTATAGTTCACAAAAAACCTCTCAAATTGCACAATTTTTCAAAAGAATGCTGATTTTATTATTTTTTTATGATATACTTATCAGGAATATATCACGATTAGGAGTTAATCACCACGGAACGTATAATAAACATTGACAGAATGGAACAGGCAGTTGCCCTGTTCGGAAGCTTTGACGAAAACATCAGGCTTATTGAAAGAGAATATTCGGTAACTATCACAGGCAGAGATTCGGAGCTGAAAATCAGCGGTGATATTGAGAATGCCGACAAAGCGTCACGGGTTATAGAGAGTCTCCTGATGCTCATCAACAGAGGTGAAAACCTCTCGGAGCAGAACATCCGCTACTGCATCTCTCTTGTAAACGAAGGCTCAAGTGAAAAAATCGAGTCTCTTGCAGGAGATTGTATATGCATCACATCCAAAGGAAAGCCCATAAAGCCCAAAACGCTGGGTCAGAAACGCTACTGCAACTGCATCAAGGACAACACCATCACCATCGGCGTCGGTCCTGCGGGTACAGGTAAAACCTATCTTGCGGTGGCTATGGCGGTAACCGCTTTCAGAGCAAAGCAGGTAAACCGCATCATCCTCACCCGACCTGCCGTTGAAGCAGGCGAAAAGCTGGGATTTCTCCCCGGCGACCTTCAGAGCAAGGTTGACCCTTATCTGCGACCCTTATATGACGCACTCTTCGATATGCTGGGTGCCGAAACTTATCAGAAATACGTGGAGCGCGGCAATATCGAAGTTGCCCCTCTCGCATATATGCGAGGACGAACTCTGGACGACAGCTTCATCATTCTTGACGAAGCACAGAACACCACCTCGGAACAGATGAAAATGTTCCTCACACGTCTGGGATTCAACTCAAAAATGGTCATCACGGGCGACGTAACCCAGATAGACCTCCCCAACGGTGCCCGTTCGGGTCTCAAGGAATGTATAAAAATACTCAAAGGTATTGACGATATCGCAAGCTGTACCTTCAACGAAAAGGATGTTGTAAGGCACCGACTTGTACAGGACATTATCAAAGCTTATGCAAAACAGGAAGAAATGAGGAATAAATATGACAAAAGATAAAATCAAAGTAATCATCACAAACAGACAGAAGGATGTTGCTATCCCCACAGGACTTCGTATGCTGGTAAGACGTTGCTGTACCGCAGTGCTCCAGATGGAAAACTTCAAGGGTGCCGCCGAGATAAGTGTATCCTTTGTCAACAACGCACAGATTAAAGAGCTCAACGCCCAGTACCGTGACAAGGATATCGAGACCGACGTACTCTCCTTCGTTATGATGGGCGAAGACGGCAAATTCGACATCGACCCCCAGACAGGCGCACAGATTCTGGGCGACGTAGTAATCTCCATGGAAAAAGCCGTTGAGCAGGCAGACCTCTACGGTCACTCACTCCAGCGCGAAGTAGGCTATCTCACCTGCCACAGTGTTCTGCACCTTCTGGGCTATGACCACGAGGACAATATGGAAAGAGTGCGTATGAGAGAAAAGGAAGAAGCTGTTATGGATATGCTGGGTCTTCCTGCTTCCTCCACCTACGTTATCGAAGGAAACTGATAAGATAAAAGCAACTCAAGTCGCCACATCACGGAAGTCGTGGTGTGGCGTTATTAGAATTCGCGAAAGGATTTCTTATGAACAAACAAGAACTCTCGGCATTTATTGCCATTATCGGCCGCCCCAATGTGGGCAAATCCTCCATTCTCAACAGAATGCTGGGTGAGAAAATCGCCATCGTCACAAATAAGCCCCAGACCACCCGCACACGCATTATGGGTGTACTCACCGAGGGAGAGCATCAGCTGGTATTCACCGATACCCCCGGTATGCACAAGGCAAAGAATGCTCTGGGTAAATATATGGTGCGCTCCGTTACCGAAAGTGTCAGCGGTGCCGATGCCGCGCTTCTGGTGGTGGATGCCACCGAGGAAATCTCCGACACCGAACGCGACCTCATTGAGAGAATCAACTCCCAGAACATCCCTGCGGTACTGGCTATCAACAAAATCGACATAGTCAAAGAAAAGGCAGAGCTGATGAAGATTATCGCCGACTTTGCCTCTTTGTGCAACTTCGAGGCGATTGTCCCCGTAAGCGCAAGGACAGGAGACGGCGTCAGAGAGCTGGTTGAAGAACTCAAGAAGCTCTCCTCAGAGGGCGGTCATTTCTTCGACGAGGACACCCTAACCGACCAGCCCGAAAGACAGCTCGCCGCCGAGATGCTCCGCGAAAAACTCCTTTTGAGCCTTGACAAGGAAATCCCCCACGGCACCGCTGTTGTTATCGAAAAGATGCGTCAGAGAGACAACGGCGTGCTGGATATTGATGCCACCATTTACTGCGAAAAGGACAGCCACAAGGGCATCATCATCGGCAAGGGCGGCAATATGCTGAAGAAGGTCTCCACCAAAGCCAGAGAGGATATGGAGCGCTTCTTTGACTGCAAGGTAAACCTGCAGACCTGGGTCAAGGTAAAGGAAGACTGGAGAAACCGCGACGGACTTCTCCGCAACTTCGGCTTTGATACCGCAGACTTCGAATAAGCCGAAAACACTTTCAACTGTTAATTTTTAACATCTACAAATTACCCCCTATATCCCCAAAGGAATAAGTTATACTCTTATTACGGGGGGATATTTATGAACAAAACTGAAGCCTGGAATCTCTTTGTGAAAAGCGGAAGCGTTGCTGATTATCTCAACTACAAATCAGCAGAAAATTCCGTCACCTCTCAAAAGAATTTTCAAAAGGAACAAAATGAAAATATCCACAGACGGACTGATAATCAGACAACAGAATATCGGTGAACAGGATAAGCTTGTGACCATACTCACCCGAGACCTCGGGGTGGTGCGCGCTTTTGTCAGAGGAGCAAAAAATATCAAAAGCTCCAAAAGCGCTCCTACCTCTCTGCTCTGCTACTCCGGTTTTAACATCTTTGAGGGCAAGGATAAGTACATCGTGGACGATGCCTCTGTGAAAGAAATGTTCTTTGACCTTCGCTCGGATGTGGAGAAGGTGGCACTGGCTCAATACTTCTGCGAGCTTGCGTCCTTGGTATGTCCCGAGGGGCAAAACTGCGAAAAGCAGCTCTCCCTCATTCTCAATGCACTTTACCTCATCACAAAGGGAAACCGACCCCAGAGTCTCATCAAGGCTTGCGTGGAGCTGAGACTGCTCTCCCTTTCGGGGTATATGCCCGACCTTGTGATGTGCAGAGAGTGCGGAGAATACAGCGGTGACACCATGTATTTTCTCCTCGCCACAGGTACCATACAGTGCGGCGACTGTTTTTTGAAATCACCCAAAAGTAACGCACTCCCTATGGATGCTACTCTGCTGCACGCAATGAGGCACATTGTTTTTTCCGAGGATAAAAAACTCTTTGCCTTCAACCTGCCCGAGAAAGCACTGGAGTCCTTGTCCTACATCACAGAAAGCTACACTCTCAGGGTACTTGAAAAAGACCTCAAAACCCTGCATTTTTACAAGACAATAAAATCGTAACCAGATACATAACTCAATAAGGAAACGGATATGAACAAACATCACAACGCTCTGGAACTCCACAAGATTCTGGAGATGCTCTCAAAGGAGTGTTCCGCAGAGGATGCACGTCAGAGAGCACTTGAAATCACCCCTCTCTCAGGGAAATTCGAAATTGAAGAAAGCCTCAGACAGACCGACGATGCCTATATGCTTATCGGTCGTTTCGGTGCACCCTCCTTCAGCGGTGTCAGGAATATGCAGAATGCCTTTCGCCGCGCCGAAGCAGGCGGTGTGCTGAGCACAAAGGAGCTTTTGGGAATAGGAGAACTTCTGCGTATTACAAGAGGTGTCAGACAGTGGAAGAACCACTCCGCCTCGGTAGACACCTCTCTCGACCTGCTTTTTTCAAGGCTCAGCGAGAATAAGCATCTTGAGGAGAGAATCTCCTCCTGTATTCTCTCCGAAGAGGAAATCGCCGACAATGCCTCCCCCGAGCTTTACGACATCCGCAGAAAAATGCGTATTACCGCTTCAAAAGCAAGGGAAACTCTGGAGAAAATCATTCGCTCCACCTCATATCAGAAGTATCTTCAGGATGCTATCATAACCCAGCGTAGCGGTCGTTTCGTTGTGCCTGTCAAGGCTGAATGCCGCGGTCAGGTTCCGGGTCTTGTCCACGACACCTCCTCCAGCGGTGCCACGGTATTCATTGAACCTATGGGTGTTGTTCAGGCAAACAACGACATACGGGTTCTGGAGTCCAAGGAAGCCGCGGAAATTGAGCGCATCCTCTATGAACTCTCTGCCGAAGCAGGCGGACACGCCGATACCGCTTCCGAGAGTTTTGAGGCACTTATAGAATTGAGCCTCATTTTCGGCAAAGCATCTCTCGGCTATAAAATGAAAGCCACACTCCCCAAAATAAACAGCGAGGGCAGAATCAACCTCAAATCCGCCCGTCACCCTCTTTTAAACCCCAAAACCGCAGTTCCCACCGACATAAACTTAGGTGTAAACTTTGACACCCTGGTTATAACAGGTCCCAACACAGGCGGCAAAACCGTGTCTCTGAAAACTCTGGGACTTCTCACCCTTATGGCAATGTGCGGACTTCTCATCCCTGCCGCAGAGGGCAGCGAAATCTCCATCTTCCGCAAGGTACTGGTGGACATCGGCGACGAGCAGAGCATTGAGCAGTCCCTCTCCACCTTCTCTGCCCATATGACCAACATCGTCTCAATCCTCAAAGAAGCAAACCGCGACAGTCTGGTGCTTATAGATGAGCTGGGTGCCGGCACAGACCCCGTTGAGGGTGCCGCCCTTGCAGTTGCCATACTGGAAAGGCTCCGCGACAAGGGCGCAAAAATCGCCTCTACCACCCACTATGCCGAGCTCAAAGAATTCGCCCTCAGAACAGAAGGCGTTGAAAACGGCTGCTGTGAATTCGACGTTGCGTCACTGCGCCCCACATACAAACTCCTCATTGGCGTACCCGGCAGAAGTAATGCCTTTGCAATCTCCAAACGTCTGGGAATCGACGACTCCATAGTGGAGAGAGCAAATGCTCTGGTATCCGCCGAGAGCCGCCAGTTTGAGGACGTTGTAGAGACTCTCGACAGCAGACGTCAGGAACTGGAAGAAGAACTTGAAAGTGCCAGAAAAGCCACCCTGAGAGCCACCGAGGAAAAACGCAAAGCCGAAAATGCTCTGAAGGATGCCGAGATGAAGGCACAGCGTGAGCTTGACAAAGCGCGCCACGAAGCAAGCCTTCTCCTTGCAAGGACAAAGGCTCAGGCAGATGCCCTTATCGCTGACCTTGAAAAGATGAAGAAGGAAGGTTCCCTCTCCGCCGAGGACAAGTCAAAGCTCCGCCAGGCCATCCGCAAAATGGAGGACGAGGCTGACCCCATAAAGGAGCAGAGTCAGGATAATTACACCCTACCACGTCCTCTCAAGGCAGGCGACACGGTGCTCCTTGTGGATATAGACAAGAACGCAACCGTACTTGAAACCCCTGCCGAAAACTCATCCACCGTCTTCGTTCAGGCAGGTATCATCAAAACCCGCACAAGTGTGAAGAACATACGGCTTCTGGAAAAAGAAAAGGTGAGCCTCGGAGGCAAACCCATAAACCGCGGTCGCACAAGCCGGATTGATACCCGTCCTGTTACCGAAATCGACGTCAGAGGCTACACCGCAGATGAAGCGGTAATGACCGTGGACCGAGCTCTGGACACTGCAGTGCTCACCCACGTGAATATGCTCACCGTCATTCACGGCAAGGGCACAGGCGTACTCCGCAAGGAAATCCACCTTTTCCTCAAGCACCACAAGGCTGTGAAGAGCTTCCGCCTCGGCACCTTCGGCGAAGGCGAAGCAGGTGTTACAATTATTGAACTGAAATAATCGGTAAAATAACAAGCCCTCGTAAGTGTAATTCTTACGAGGGTTATTTTATAGAAGCGACAGCAAATCCGAAACCTCAATATCAGGATGAAGAGAAATGTTTATGGAAAGTGAAAGCAGATGTGCAGCTCTGTCAATAAGCAAATCTATTTCTCTGGGAGTTACCACCATAGAACTGCCTCTCGGAGACACCGACTCCACCAACTCTCTGTGGGTTTTCTCGTCTTCTGCAGGCAGAAGGTCGCATACAAGGGTTGCCGCATCAACCACGGTGGGTATGCCCAGAGCAATAACAGGTACACCCAGCGTTTCTTCAGATATCTTCATTCTGTGATTACCCACACCTGCCCCGGGGGCGATGCCGGTATCGCTAATCTGCAGAGTGCATCCCAGCCGCTCAAGACCTCTTGAGGCAAGGGCATCCACCACTATAAGCGCCGTGGGACGAATCCTTTTCACAACGCTCAGAATAAGCTCCCCCGTCTCAATACCGGTTTGTCCCGTAACCCCTGTCTGGAGCACCGCCACTGCCCGAAGTCTGTCAAGACCCGTGCTTCTGGCGATTTCACCTGTTATGTGTCTGGTGGCAAGAACACCCTGTGCAACCTTGGGACCCAGAGCATCGGGGGTAATATTCACATTGCCAAGCCCCACCACCATTATCATTCCGTTAACAGGGATAAGCCGTCTTATTTCCTCAGATATCACAAGAAGCCGCTTGTCCGTCTCCCTGACATTATCCGTAAGGGGCGGTAGCGAAATGGTGACATAACGTCCTGCTTCTTTCGACAGAAGCTGTCCTGCCCTCTTGGTCTTTACGTCAAGTCGTTCAATCTGTAGTCCCTCTTTTTCCTCGCAGGCGTATTCAACTCCCTTAACCTCCTCCGATTGAAGTTCGTGGGCTTCAATGGCAAGGTCAGTCCTCAACTCCATAGATAACTTCCTTTTGCTTATTTTACATTATAGTATGTAAAATAATTATAAATATTCTTTACAAAATAACTGTTGTATGTTATTATTATTTTGTAATATTATACTATTAAAGGAGTTTTCTTCGTGAAAATAAAACGTCGGATTATTTCCCTTCTGATAACTGCCGCCATACTTATCGGTGCTGTATCCTATGCATCCGCGGCAAGCAGTGATGTTTCGGAAACTAGCAACAAAACGGGTCTTCTCCCCATAGAAAGCAATAAAGCCTCTTATTCATCAGGCCTTGAGATAGTTACATTCTCAATGCTTCCTTCGTCATACGACTCCTCAAAGCTTGGCTACACCCTCCCCGTGAGGGTCCAGCACGAGGACTCCTGCTGGGCATTCGGAACCCTCTCCACCTTTGAGACACTCCTTCTCAAAAACGGTGAGGAAATTGAAACCTTCGGCCCGCAACACGCAAACTTCTGGGGAAGCCGCAGAAGCGACGGCACAGGCTGGCAGAGAGAACACACCGACGGAGGCTATTCCTACATTCCTCTGGGTTACCTCACAAGCTGGTCAGGTCCTGTAAATGAGTCAGACTTCCCCGAGGAAACCGTAGATGAATCCTTTTACACCAATTTCTCAAAAGACCCTGTCTACTGTCTGACAGAAGCCATATATTTCAACAGCGACACCAACAGAGATACCATCAAGAACTTAATCTTCAATTTCGGAGCTGTTGTGGGCAACTTCAATGCCTCCACCAGCTACCTCAGCAAGGGTCACTCCTACTACTGTGCAAACAGCGACATTCCTGTTTCCCAGCTCAGCGGCCACTGTGTCAGCGTGGTCGGTTGGGATGATGATTACTCAAAAGAAAACTTTGTCGGAAGCGTTTCTGGCGTTCCTTCTTCAGACGGTGCATGGCTTATCAAAAACAGCTGGGGCGAGGGCAACGAATACAAGGGCTACTACTGGATATCCTACGAAGACGTCTGGATGTTTGACAGCATATTCGGCCCCAGCTACGCTCTCACAAACTACGAAAGATTAACGGATAACAAAAAGCTGTATCAGAACGAAATCGACGGTGCAACCTATGAGTTCGCCTACCTTTCATATAAAAACAGAGACTACAACAACGTCACCTATATGAACGCCTTTGATTTCGAGGAAGAACACCGCACTCTTTCCGAAGTTATATTCGAAAGCACCTCTATGGGTTCGGACTTTGATGTATACTATATCCCCTTCGAAAAAGACACACCCACCTCTGACACAGAAAAATGGATCAATCTTTACTCGGGAGAAATCACCTACACAGGCTATATCTGTGTTGATGTTCCCGACACCGAACTCCCTGCAGGCAAAGGCTGTATAGGCATCAATATTAACAACAAGCGAGTAAACACCGAATACGGTGACATCAGAGTCGAAAACTCCATCGGTGTCAGCGAATGGCTCACCAGCGGCAACAGACTCATCTACACCCCAACCTCTGAATATGGTCTCAGCTACTATATGGAAATGGAGCGAACGAATCCTGTCGTGATGGATGTTATGGATTTCTACTTCACAAAGCTTGACGATGAAATCGGCGGCACCTTCGTAATCAAAGCGATTACAAAGAACGAAGAAGAGGCAACTGTTCCCACAGAGCCTTCTGAAATCACCGAGCCTACTACCGCGTCTGACTCAACTGAACCCACTCTCCCCTCCACAGGTACAAATCCTTCAAATCCCACCGACACCACAGAGACAACTGTCCCCTCCGATAACACAGAGCCTTCTTCCACAACTCCCACAACTCTGCCCACGGATAAATCCGAGCCTTCCTCATCCACAACACCGACATTCCCTTCGGATTCACCCATAAAGTTCAGTCTGGGAGATGCAAATATGGACGGTTCTGTCAACATCAAGGATGCAACCCAGATTCAGAAGTACGCCGCAGGACTTATCTTCCTCAGCGATGTGGAGTATATTGCAGCCGATGTCACAGGCAACGGCGACGTCAATGTTATCGACTCTACCAACATTCAGAAACACGGTGCAGGACTTCCTGTAAAATTCCCCATCGGACAGGAACAGTATCATTTTGATTAACTGATTTACAACGCACAAAACCCTCCTCGAAAGTTTCCTTTCGAAGAGGGTTTCTTTTTTGCTTTATTTATCTTACGTAGCCTACTGTTCTGGGATAGAGGATTACGTCACGGATATTTGAAATACCTGTTACATACATAAGAATTCTCTCAAAGCCCAGACCAAAGCCCGAGTGAGGCACAGAACCGAACTTTCTCAGTTCCAGATAATCTGTGTAATCCTCCTCGTTCATACCGCGTTTTTTCATAGCGTCGAGGAGCTTCTCAAGGTCTGCTTCTCTCTCGGAGCAACCGATAATCTCACCTACACCGGGTACAAGCAGGTCGGTTGCGGCAACGGTTTTTCCGTCGGGATTCTGCTTCATATAGAAGGACTTGATTTCCATGGGATAGTTAGTAACGAAGACAGGCTTCTTGAAGACTTCCTCGGTGATATATCTCTCGTGCTCTGTCTGAAGGTCACTGCCCCACTCCACGGGATAGACGAACTCTTTGCCGCTCTCTTTAAGAATCTCAATAGCCTTGGTATAGTCAAGAACCTCGAAATCCTCGGAAATGATAGCATTCAGCTTATCGAGAAGACCTTTCTCAAAGTGGTTGTTGAAGAACTGGAGTTCCTCGGGGCACTTGTCCATAACCTCTTTGATAACAGTCTTGATCATATCCTCGGCGATACCGATAATGTCGTAGAGGTCGGCAAAGGCAACCTCGGGCTCAATGTGCCAGAACTCCGCAACGTGACGGGGAGTGTTACTGTTCTCAGCTCTGAAGGAGGGTCCGAAGGTGTAAATCTTGCCGAAAGCCATAGCGGCAACCTCACCCTCAAGCTGACCTGAAACAGAAAGACCTGCTTTTCTGCCGAAGAAGTCGTTCTCGTAGTACTCCTCTTCATTCTTATATTCATTGGAATAGCCGATAGTGGTAACTCTGAACATCTCGCCTGCACCCTCACAGTCGGAGCCTGTGATAATGGGAGTGTTCACATAGGTGTAGTTTCTGCTCTGGAAATAGTTGTGGATAGCACCCGCCATAACGGAGCGAACCCTGAACACTGCGTTGAAAGTATTTGTACGGGTACGCAGATGAGGAATTGTGCGGAGATACTCCAGAGTGTGGCGTTTCTTCTGGAGAGGGTATTCAAGAGGACATTCTCCCAGAATTTCAATTTCTTTGGCGTTGATTTCCACCGAACCCTGACGGGAAGCAACAGCCTCACCCACAACTCTCAGGGCGGTTCCCAGCCTCAGGGCTGTCTGGGGATACTCAAGATTTTCTCTGTCAATAACAATCTGGATATGCTTGAGACTTGTGCCGTCGTTAAGCTCGGCAAACGCCATGGTCTTTGACTCTCGTGAGGTTCTCACCCAACCGCAAACAGTCACATCCTGACCCAGAAACGAAGGGTCTTCAAAAATGCATTTGATATCAGTATGCTTCATAATGTCCTCCTAAAAAATAATAAGCCGCCCTTGTACGGACGGCTTTAGTTTATTTGTCCGCATCTGTTTTAGTTATCATAATATGTATTAATTATAACGAAACAAGGACTTTTTGTAAATAGGTAACGTCGCCAACATTTAATTTTCCGTCACCGTTCACATCTGCGATTCTCTCATCAATAGTATCGATAAGGGAAGCAAGGTACTTCTGCATCAATGTAACATCAAGGATATTCACCTTTCCGTCGCCGTTGACATCTCCGCACAGCTCAGGTCCGTTACCGATTACGGGACCTTTGTCGGGAATTTCCGGCGGCAACACCTCGTCAGAAGTTGCGGGAGGAATCGCCTCGTCCTCCGTCGCAGGGGGCAGAGGAGTTTCTGAGGGAGGGGTTACCTCGGGCTCCGTGGGAGGGGTTACCTCGGGCTCTGTAGGAGGAGTTACCTCAGGCTCCGTGGGACGCTGATAAATCAATGTGGCAAAATCAAGCACGCACCATCCGGTATATCCGTCGTAGGTGGTCTTGCCCCAGGTGTAGCCGTCAGCCTTCTTTGTCTCGGTGACTGTAATCTCCTGATTATAAGGAATGGAGGTCAAAGTCTTATAGCTTGTCCCTGCACCCTTTCTCAGGTTAACTCCGTTGTCGGAATCAATTCTGTAAATATCACCCTCAGGAAGGTTCTCTCCCTCAAGGATGTAGATATATCCGTAGAAAGTCCAGCTGCTGTCGTTTACGCCTCCGTTTGAAGCACCTACAGCAAAGTTGGTAAGATAGAAGGTTCTGCCTGCCCACTCGGAATTGGAGAGGGTAATGGTGGTGTCGGTAATCTTCTCTACCACAGCCACGTGACCGCCCCAAGGGTTGTTCCAACAGGCAATGGCTCCCACCTTGGGAGTCTGTCCGTAGGGGTAGTAATTATTTTCTTTGTTGTATCCCCACCAGTAATGAGCACTGTTTGGAGAAAGCTTGGGCTTTGTACCCAGCAGTTCGTATGCTCTGCCGTAGGCGTATGCTGTGCAGTTGGGCATTCCCCATCCGCTTGCATAGTAGAGATTATCATTACTGTAATAATATCTGTTGCTCTTTGAAGGAGCTGTAAGTCGGGGAGTGTATTCCGCCGCCACCGCAATCCCCTCATTTGCCGACGCGGGCTCGGGGAATCCACCTGCGGAAACTGCAAACACGGGAACAACCGTGAGAATTATCATAATTAAAATTGCAACTATTCGATTAACTTTCAAACTATCACCTCTATAAAATACGCAAATACAAATATATTATAACACAACTTAAGGTCATTTGACAACAGTTTACAAGAATATTAATCAGAAAATTCTTGGTAAATTGAGGGGATTTTCCTCTCTTTTCCAAAAGTCCTCAGAAATCACAAAAAGAGCCTCCGCACTTACGGAAGCTCTCTTAAAAGTCTGATGATATTAATAGCCGTCGTGATAGTCATCGCGTCTGCGACGTGCACGCTCTCTTTCGTTGCGGCGCTGCTCATCGGTGATACTCTTGCCGCTTGCAGGTACAGCCGCCTTCTTGCCTGTCATGGCAAAGGTTGCAATAAATACAATGATAGCCGCTATGGAAACCGCTAGAAGAGCTATGGCAATCCAATAGAATGTCCAGTCGGTTTTGTCACCTTTTGTTCTGTCACTCTTGAATTCCTCAAAGCTCATAACGCCATACAGCTTGTCATTTTTCAGAGAGATAACCTCATCGGCATCAATATTGTTCCATGAAGCCGCGGTGCCCTCATACTGTGATGCATTGAACTGTCCCTCGGTTGCCCAATAGGGAGAGTTGGTGGGAGAACTGACGAACTCTGTGCCACGGGTGTTATCGGGAACAGTTGTCTCTGTGGGGTCAGTAGAGGTTGTGCCCGTCTCTGTAGGGTCGGTGGAAGTGCTGGGGTCTGTCAGACTTCCTGTACCCTGTGTTGCTGTGGGGTCAACTGTCGCATCGCCTGTAGTATAAACAGGGTCGGTAACAGGGGTTGTATCAATAGGCACAGTCTCGCCTACAGCCCACACAGAAACTGCACCGCAGAAAAGAAGTGCTGTTACTGTAGCTAATGTAATCAATAAAATCAAACGGTTTTTCATACAGAAAACCTCCCTATGGGAATAATATTACTCTTCTTCGAACATTTTGGGGTCGCATTTATCAACGAATTTCTCGTTCACTTCGTACACTGCCTCATCAGCAAGGTTCTCGAGGTAATCCGAAAACTCATCGCCCTTGATATCCCAGAGCACCTGGGAATAAACAACGTCATCCTTGATATTAAGCTCTGTCTGCTGGGCAAGAGGATACTTGTAAATAGCATAAGCCATGGGGCTCTCATCAGAACCCACATAGATGACTTTCATAGTATTTTCCTTCATACCCCTTACAGCAGAGGAAACCTCTTCATTCACCTTGGGGTCACCCTTGAGATTCTCCACCATAGTCTTCATGGGATTCTCCGGCTGCTCTGTGGACTGCTTGTAAAGATCCGCAATTCCCTCAAAGGAAACACCTGCGTCAAAGGCTCTCTGATAAGAATCCAGAATTTCCTTTGCCGCTTTGGTTTCGCTGCTTGAGAAGGGGGTGTTGATAACACTGCCCGCCTCGTCAACGGTAGAGGTGTAAAGGTTCATTGTGAAGTAAGCATATTTTGAATAGTTGGTGTAGAAATAATCCTCAACCTCGCCTGATGCAACCTCTTTAGCTCCCCCCTTGTTGTAAAGGTAGTTAAAGAGTGCCGACTCCTTTACCTGTGCAAGCTCATAGGATGAGTTGAAGTAACTCTCAAAGGAAACGCCGAAGGGTTCCAGAATGTTTCTGACAGGAGTTGCGTAATCGGGGTACTCGTTATAGTACTCACCCAGATACCAGTTTGCCTTGGCGGTGTCTCTTGTATTATTTACAATCTGCTCGTCAAGCTCAATACCGTATTTCTCCAGAGCCTGGTCCATACCGATGAGATTACGCATTATAATATCAGCTTCCTTCTTGATCCAGTCAGAAGTGCGCCAGACCTTGCCTGTTTCGTCAAAGGTGCTCTCCACATCCATTATGGATTTAGAGGAATCAAATTTATCGCCCTGTGCCTGAGAAACTATACCGTATGCATTCTGGTATGCCGCAAAGAGTGCAAACACATATTCGCCTGCGGTATATTCCTTTGTACTTGTCTTGTAACTGTACTGCTCTTTGAGGGTCTTGGGAACAGATGAACACGCCGCAAGACTCATCACAAGAACACAAACCATAATAAAGGCTGATATCTTTTTAAGGTTGTTCATAAGAAGTACCGTCCTTTCAAAAATAAAACGTACTTAATTATTATACACAACTATTCACTCAATTTCAACAATTATCACAAAATTAACACATTATTCACTTAACTATATTCAGTTCAGGAACACTTCTCTCAATGCCTGAAGAGGATTATTTTTATTTTTCATTCTGTATGCAATGTAGGGTTTGTTTCCTGCAGACAGAAGAGCATCGCCTCTGTGAGTGCTGACAAGTGAGAGTATATCGGGATTTTTAATATCCTTCATATAGAGAAGCAGAGATGTTTCATTCTGCTTAATTTCGTAAATCCCCATGGATGCCGCACGGTTTCGAATAAGTGCCACATCAATAAGTCCCATAACGGACTCAGGGATATCACCGAAGCGGTCCAGAAGTTCGTCTACCACGTCGGAGGCTTCCTCGGAGCTTCTGATATCAGCAATAAGCTTGTAGGCATCCAACCTCAAAGACAGGCTCTCGATGTAGCTCTCGGGAATATGTGACACCACCGCGATATCAATGAGGCAGTCCTTGTCCTCTGCCACGGAAGGAGCTTCTCCCCTCTCCTCGCGAACAGCACTGTCCAGAAGCTTGAGATACATATCATATCCCACATCCTCCATATGTCCGTGCTGATTTGCACCCAGCACAGAGCCTGCACCGCGAAGCTCAAGGTCTCGCATTGCAATTTTCATACCCGAGCCGAACTCCGTGAATTCCCTGATGGCATTGAGTCGCTTCTGGGAAATTTCCGAGAGCACCTTGCCCCCTGTAAACGTCAGATACGCAAAGGCACGTCTTGTTGAACGTCCCACTCTGCCCCTTATCTGATGAAGCTGTGAAAGTCCGAAGCGGTCTGCGTTCTCAATAATCAGGGTGTTGGCATTGGGCACATCCACACCTGTCTCGATAATGGTGGTACAAACCAGCACATTTATCTTCTGCTCCAGCATATCACGCCACACATTGGAAAGCTCACTCTCGGTCATTTTTCCGTGACCGATACCCACCTGTGCCTCGGGAATATCCGCCTGAATACGAGCGGCTTTTGAAGCAATGGTCTCTACGTTGTTGTGAAGATAAAACACCTGTCCGCCCCGACGAAGCTCCTTGCGGATAGCATCGTTTATGATGCCTCTGTCGTGCTCCAGTACATAGGTCTGGACGGGATATCTGTTCTGGGGTGCCTCCTCCAGAACGGAGAGGTCGCGTATTCCGCTGAGTGCCATATTCAGTGTTCTGGGAATGGGGGTTGCAGATAGGGTAAGCACATCCACATTCTTGTAGATTTCCTTGAATCTCTCCTTGTGAGCAACGCCAAAGCGCTGTTCCTCGTCAATAATCACAAGTCCCAGGTCGCGGAATTCCACGTCCTTCTGTACAAGGCGGTGAGTACCCACCACCATATCCACTTCGCCACGTTTAAGCCGCTCGATAACCGACTTAATCTCCGCAGGCTTTCTGAATCTGGAGAGAAGCTCCACCCTTACGGGGTAGTTCTCAAACCTTCTGATAATAGTCTGATAGTGCTGCCATGCAAGAATTGTAGTGGGACAGAGCAGGGCGCACTGCTTGGAGTCGCAGATACACTTGAAAGCCGCGCGGAGTGCCACCTCGGTCTTGCCGAAGCCCACATCTCCGCAGAGAAGTCTGTCCATGGGAGCACGTCTTTGCATATCTCCCTTTATCTCATCTGCACAGCGAAGCTGGTCGGGGGTCTCTTCGTAATCAAAATTCTGCTCAAAGTCCCTCTGCCACTCGCCGTCCTCGGAGAATGCATAGCCCTCTGCGTTCATTCTGGCGCTGTAAAGAGCAATAAGCTCCTTCGCCATATCCTTCACCGCACTCTTGACGCGGCTCTTTGCCTTCTGCCAGTCTCCCGAGCCAAGTCGGTTAAGCTTTACCGCAGAATTCTCCCTTGGACCTATATATTTTGCCACAAGGTCCAGCTGTGTGACAGGCACGTACAGCACGTCCCCCTTGGCATATGCAATCTTAATATAATCCTTCACAATGCCGTGGGCATTGATTTTGTTGATACCCTCGAATATACCGATGCCGTGGGTGGTATGCACCACATAGTCCCCCACATTCAAATCGGAGAGAGAGTATATCTCCTGACTGTTTTTGGGAAGTTTACGCTTGCTCTTCTTTGGAAGTTCCTGTCTGCCCTGGGTATAGATATAGATACGCTCGCCTGTGTATTCAATGCCCGAGGACAGAGTACCGCAGAAAACGTGGATTTTGCCGAAAGAGAGGAGTTCATCCTCCCCCGCAACTCTGGCAGGGAGTCCCTTCTCTGAAAGTGCCTTCGCCAGATTTTCCGCACCCTTTTCAGTAGTGGTAAGAAGCACCACAATGCTCTTTGAAAGCTCCAGCATCTGAAGCTCCTCCGCGAATTCTGCAAGAGTTGAATTAAGAGGCGGGAGCTGTCTTGCGTTTACTGAAATGAAGTCCGAAAGAGACAGACTGTGGGTGCCGTGGATAAAATTATCAAGGAACACCACTCCCCTTTTTTCAAATGCCGCCAACATATCATCGTAGCTTACAGAGTAGGTCTCAAAGCCTCTTGAGAGGATTCCGTCAGCAAAGTAATCCGCCAGATCCTCCTTGTATCTGAAAGCGGTTGCCTTGAGCTTCTCCTGCACCGCATTTTCCTCTGAAATAAAGCACAGGAAATCCTCACCGATGTAATCAACCAGAGTGGCAGTTTCACCATAGAGCAGGTGAATGTATTTATCAAGATTTGAAAGGTGTACGCCCTGCCTGATAAGCTCCGCATCAGAGAGCAGCAGCTCCTTCGCCTTCTGATTTTTCTCGGAGCGCAGAAGCTTTGCTTTTCGCTCAATTTCTCCGGCAAGAGCTTCTCTGTCGGTAATGAACACCTCGGTTGAGGGAGAGAGGATTATCTCCTCCACCGCCTCTGTTCTGCGTTGTGTTGTGAGGTCAAAGTAGCTCAGAGAGTCTATCTCATCCCCCCAGAATTCCACTCTCACGGGGTTGTCGCTGTCGGGAGAGAAAAAGTCAAGAATTCCGCCTCTTTGAGAAAACTGTCCCACACCCTCTATCTGGTCGCATCGCTCATAGCCAAGCATCGCGAGGGCTTTCGTACATTTCTCCAGAGTGACACTCTCCCCTGTGCGAAGTTTAAGTGTTGCATCACAGAGGGTCTTTGCAGGTATTGTATACTGCAGCGCTGCATCACCGCAGGCAATGACGCAGTCAAGTTCACCCGAGAGAATTCCCGTCAGCACCGAGAGGCGCTGATGCTCGTATTCTCTGGAGTGCCCCTCAATGCTTCTGAAGTTGAAGTCGCGGTAAGGATACACTCCCACCCTCATTCCCATCGCCGTAAGGTCACGGGACAGAACTGCCGCCTCCCGCTCATCCGAGGCAACGCAAAAAGCTCTGCATTTCTGTGAAAGGCAGAGTGAGTAGATGGTATGTGCTTTGTGCACGGGACCGAGTCCCGTCATTGCCACAGAGCGTTTTTTTGAAACAGATTCGGCGAGCCTTCTGAAATCCTTTGACTTCAGGCTCAGATCACAGAGAAATTTCATAATTCCTCCATAGAAATATATTAACTCGTCGGTAAACTCCGCGAAGTTTTATGAAGCTTGAATCAGTTGAAGTTCTGCATGGCTTTCTGGATATTGTCACTTACCATCAGCTCCACAGCTTCAACGGAATTTTCATAGATACCCGAGAGGGTCTTCTGCTCGGTTGATGAAAATTTAGAGAGCACCCAGTCCTTCAGGTCGTAGTCGGGATGGGGCTTTTTACCCACACCAATCTTGATGCGGGGGAACATATCGGAACCCGAAAGATAGATGATATTCTTCATTCCGTTGTGTCCGCCGTCGCTACCCTTCTGGCGGATTCTCATCTTGCCCACGTCCAGGGAAATATCATCAAATATTATAATAACGTTTTCAGGAGATATTTTGTAGAAATTCATCGCCTCAACTACCGCCTGCCCCGAATTGTTCATATAGGTGGAGGGCTTCATCAGAAGGCACTTTGCCCCCGAGATTCTGCACTCGCCGGTGGTGGATTTGAAGCGGATTTTCTTCATCTGGCAGGAGTATTTCTCTGCCAGTAAATCAACTGCACAGAAGCCGCAGTTGTGGCGTGTATTCTCGTATTGTTTGCCGGGATTGCCGAGACCCACAACAATGTAGTCCACCGCACCGCCGGAGCTTTTCTTCGAAAATATCATAACATATATCTCCCTTTAGAAAAAACACAGGGAACGGCAACCGCCGCCCCCTGCCGAAAAATATTCAGTCTTATGTAACTATTAAAGATTGATTGTGGAAACAGGCTTGTCAGCATAAATTCTCTCAATAGCCTCTGCGAAAACGGAAGCAACGGGAAGAACTGTAAACTTATCAAGCATATTCTCCTCGGGAATCGGAACTGTATCCAGAAGCACAAGCTCCTTGATAACGCTGTCACGGATTCTCTCAATAGCGGGACCGGAGAGAACTGCGTGAGTAGCACAAGCGGTAACCTCAAGGCAGCCCTGGTCCATAATAGCCTTTGCTGCATTGCAGAGAGTACCTGCTGTATCTATCATATCGTCAACAAGAATTGCCTTCTTGCCCACAACATCACCGATAATATTCATAACTTCAGAAACATTAGCCTTCTGTCTTCTCTTATCAATAATTGCAATGGGACAGCCGATCTTTGCAGCGAAGTTTCTTGCTCTGGTAACGGAACCCAGGTCGGGAGAAACTACTACATAGTCATCGAAATTCTTGCCGATTTTCTTCTTCATGTGGTTAGCAAGCATAGGTGCACCAACGAGATGGTCAACAGGGATGTTGAAGAAGCCCTGAATCTGGTTAGCGTGAAGGTCCATGGTGAGGACTCTGTCAGCACCTGCTGCGGTGATAAGGTCAGCGCAGAGCTTTGCTGAAATCGGATCACGAGCCTTTGCCTTACGGTCCTGACGAGCATAACCGAAGTAAGGAATAACTGCTGTGATGGAGGCTGCAGATGCACGCTTCATAGCGTCGATCATAATGAGCATCTCCATAAGGTTGTCGTTAACGGGTGTTGAGGTGGACTGAACAATGAAGCATTCGCTACCTCTGACGGATTCCTGAAGAGATACTGAAATCTCGCCATCGCTGAAGGTTGTGCAGCTGCTCTTACCCAGAGGCAGACCGAGACAACCTGCAATCCCCTGTGCTACAGTGGGATTAGAGTTTCCTGCGAAGATTTTAATGTCTTTGCCGTGAAAATTCATACATATTCCCCTTTTTCTTAAATTCGTCAACTCACGCACTGAACAGCCGAGAACGGGTTGACTTCAATAAAAAATATAATTAAACCGGAACATCGTGCCCGATAAAATCCAAAGTTAAATTTTTATTTGCCGTAGCCCTTGGCTATTGCAATTTCATTGAGTTCCTGAAGCTGTGCGGGGTCATTGGCACCCAGAGCCACATCAGGAGTTTTTGCCACAAAGGCACCTGCCTTCATACCGTCACCGATGATGAGCTTCAGCGCATCGGGCAGATAGTACTCTGCAGCTTTGTTATTTGCGGTGATTCTGTCAAGTACAGAGAGCAGAGCCTCCACCTCAAACCAATAAGCACCGGAGTTAATCTCGTTGATTTTTCTGATTTCCTCATCTGCATCCTTATGCTCAATAATAGCTGAAAGTGAGCCGTCCTCGTTTCTCACAACTCTGCCGTAGCCGGTAGCATCCTCAACAGAGGCGCTGATAACGGTGGCTGAGCTTTCTGTGGAAGAATGCTGATTATAAGAATCAGAGATAGTCTCAGAATCAATGAAAGGTGCATCGCCGCCCAGAATAACCACGGAGCCGCCACGGGACTTAAGGAAATCCCTTGCCATCATAACGGCATGGCCTGTACCCAGACGTTCGCTCTGTAAAACGGTCTCAACCTTAAAAGGAAGAGTGCTGACATATTCGTCAATATATTCTGCACGGTAGCCCTTGACTACACAGATATCCTCAATGCCGGCTTCTCTGACTGCGTCCATAACCCAACGGAGCATGGGCTTCGAGAGCACCTCACAGAGAGTCTTTGGTTTTTCGCTCTGCATTCTCTTGCCCTCGCCGCCTGCGAGGATAATCGCACATTTACTCATAGAAGCTTTCCTTTCAAAGTCGGCAGACCGACTGAGATTAATAGTTATAAATATTATCTCATAAAACGAATATTTTTCAAGGTGTTTATGCAAAATATATCATCTTTGTAACTACTTAACAAATTGTTCATTCTATTTTCGGAATATTGGTTACATTTTATGACAAAATAAATTTAAAAAAATGTGGCATTTTAGTTTTAAATTTGATATAATGTTTTCAAGACTGGGCTTATTCTACGAGTTCAGTAGTAGTTGAGCAGGGCGTACATCGTTCGCCACTGCATAAAACATATATTTTTAGGAGGTTTTTACAATGAGCCACAAGTATGTTTACCTCTTCTCAGAGGGTAACGCATCCATGCGTGAGCTCCTCGGCGGTAAGGGCGCAAACCTTGCAGAAATGACTTCTCTCGGTCTCCCCGTTCCCCAGGGCTTCACAGTATCCACAGAGGCTTGTACTCAGTACTATGAGGACGGTCGCAAGATCAACGATGACATCCAGGCAGAGATTATGGAGTACATCGAGAAGATGGAAGGTATCACCGGCAAGAAGTTCGGCGATCTCGAGAATCCTCTCCTCGTTTCCGTACGTTCCGGTGCAAGAGCATCCATGCCCGGTATGATGGACACAATCCTCAACCTCGGTCTTAACGAGGAAGTTGTAAACGTTATGGCAACAAAGTCCGGCAACGCACGTTGGGCTTGGGACTGCTACAGAAGATTCATCCAGATGTACTCCGACGTTGTTATGGAAGT
>JAFQNJ010000007.1 GCA_017395925.1 Ruminococcus sp.
CACCATGGACGAGGGTTGCTCCGATGCAGTTAAGGAAGTATTCGTCAGCCTCTATGAGAAGGGTCTCATTTACCGCGGCGAGAGAATCATCAACTGGTGCCCCCATTGCTGTACCTCTATCTCTGACGCAGAGGTTGAGTTTGAGGAGCAGGACGGCTTCTTCTGGCATCTGAGATACCCCCTTTCAGACGGTTCAGGCTACCTTGAGCTTGCCACCACCCGTCCCGAGACACTTCTGGGTGATACTGCCGTTGCAGTTAATCCCGATGACGAAAGATATAAGGATTTCGTTGGCAAAACCGTTACTCTCCCTCTGGTAGGCAGAGAGATTCCCGTTGTTGCCGACAGCTATGTTGATATGGAGTTCGGTACAGGCGTTGTTAAAATCACCCCTGCACACGACCCCAACGACTTCGAAGTAGGTCTTCGCCACAATCTGCCCATTATCAATGTAATGGACGACACCGCCCATATGAATCAGGCGGCAGGCGAGAAATACTGCGGAATGGACCGCTACGAATGCAGAAAAGCCATTGTCAGCGACCTTGAGGAGGGCGGCTTCCTTGTGAAGGTTGAGCCCCACGCTCACAATGTCGGCACCTGCTACCGCTGCTCCACCACCGTTGAGCCCAGAGTTTCAATGCAGTGGTTTGTTAAGATGCAGCCCCTTGCAGAGCCTGCTATCGATTGCGTTCGTTCCGGCAAGACAAAGTTTATACCCGAAAGATTCGAGAAGGTTTACTTCCATTGGATGGAGAACATCCGTGACTGGTGTATTTCCCGTCAGCTCTGGTGGGGTCACAGAATCCCTGCTTACTACTGCGACGACTGCGGCGAGATGACCGTTTCCAAGGATAACGTTACTGTTTGTCCCAAGTGCGGCTCCACTCACGTTCGTCAGGATGAGGACACTCTGGACACATGGTTCTCCTCTGCACTCTGGCCCTTCTCCACTCTCGGCTGGCCCAATGATACTGAAGAGCTCAAGTTCTTCTATCCCACCAGCACTCTGGTTACAGGCTACGATATAATCTTCTTCTGGGTTGCCAGAATGATCTTCAGCGGTATGGAGAATATGGGTGCCGAACCCTTTGAGAATGTATTTATCCACGGCATTATCCGTGACTCACAGGGCAGAAAGATGAGTAAATCCCTTGGAAACGGCGTTGATCCCCTGGAGCTTATCGACAAATACGGCGCAGACGCTCTCCGCTTCTTCCTTGCAACAGGTAACTCCCCCGGAAACGATATGCGTTTCTCCGAGGCAAGAGTTGAGTCCTGCCGTAACTTTGCAAACAAGCTTTACAACGCAAGCCGTTTCGTTCACATGAACATCGACGACTACGATGTACCCTGCACACTTCCCGAGGAGCTCACCACCGAGGACAAGTGGATTATCTCCTCTGTAAACCGCGTTGCCAAGGAAGTTTCCGACAACCTTGACAAGTTTGAGCTGGGTATGGCAGTTCAGAAGCTCTACGACTTCATCTGGGACTGCTACTGCGACTGGTACATCGAGCTTACCAAGTCCAGACTCCGTGAGGAAGGCGAAACCGCACAGAACGCCCGCCGCGTTCTCACCTGGGTACTGGAGAGAACACTCCGTCTTCTCCATCCCTTTATGCCCTTCATCACCGAGGAAATCTGGCAGACTCTCCCCCATGCAGCTGAAGCAGGCGAGACAATTATGCTGGAGAAGTACCCCGAGTACTGTGACTCTCTCAACTTCCCTGAGGCTGTGAAGGCAACCGAGACAATTATGGAGGCCATCACCGCTATCCGTACAAGACGTAACGAGATGAATGTTCCCCCCTCAAAGAAGGCAAAGGTATTTATCGCAACAAAGAATGCCGAGACCTATAAGCAGGGTGAGAAGTTCATCATAAGCCTTGCATCTGCAAACGAGGTTGAAATCGCCGAGGAGTTCGACCTTGAGGGTGCAGTTACCATCATCGTTTCCGATGCAAAAATCTACATTCCCATGAACGAGCTTGTAGACAAGGAAGCAGAGATTGCACGTCTTCAGAAGGAATACGCTCAGGTTGAGAAGCTCCTGAAGCAGGACGAAGGCAAACTTGCAAACGAAGGCTTCATGGCAAAGGCTCCTGCCGCCGTTGTAGAAAAAATCAAGGGTCAGGCAGAGAGAGAAAGAGAGAAGCTCTCCCTCATTCAGGCAGCCATCGACGCACTTAAGTGATTTTCGGAAAGTTTTCCGTAAATTAATATTAACTATAAGATAACCCCCGAAGACTTAAAAATCTTCGGGGGTAATTTTTATTACTTTACTTCTTCTTTCTGCAAAAGTCCTTCATGCAACACTCGTCACACTTGGGGGTGGGGGCTTTGCAGACTGCTCTGCCGTGGAGGACAAGTCGGTGGCAAAAATCATTGCTCTCCTCAGGAGGAAGCAGGTCGCGGAGGATTTTTTCTATCTTTGCGGCATCCTTTTCGGTATGAAGTCCCAGACGTCTTGTGATGCGGATACAGTGGGTATCCACCACTACCGCAGGCTTGTGATACACATCACCTACAATGAGGTTTGCGGTCTTCCTGCCCACACCCGAAAGGGATGTAAGCTCCTCAATGGTATCGGGCACCTCGCCGCCGAACTTCTCCATTATGGATTTTGACATCTCCACAAGGTCACGGCTCTTGGTATTGAAAAAGCCACAGCTTTTTATAAGCTCCTTTATCCTCTCCACATCCGCCTGCGCCATACTCTCCGCATCGGGAAACTCCGCAAAAAGAGCAGGGGTTATCAGATTAACTCTGGCATCGGTACACTGTGCCGCAAGGCGTGTGGCAACAAGGAGCTGAAAGGGACTCTCATAGTCCAGAGAGCATATTGCATCGGGGTATTCTGCCTTGAGGCTCTCCACCGCCAGAAGGGCTATTCCTTTTTTTGTCATTATTCTCACTCCATAACAAATTGATATATTCTCGAGTTCCTCATTTTTATGATTTTCGTGTGCAATATTACATATTGATTATAGCACTAATTTATGAACTTTCCTGTTTTTTGTGATTATTTCAGATAAATCCCTTTTCTTTTAAAAATCATTGTGCTATAATCAAAGCGTATTTTTATAGGGGGTGGATGAATTGTTTAAGAACTACATTTTCGATTTATACGGAACTCTTATTGACATCCGTACCGACGAAGAAAAAATTGAACTCTGGGAAAAGATGGCTATCTTTTACGGCTATCGAAAGGCAAACTACTCCGCCTTTGAGCTGAGACAGACCTACCACGCAATGTGCGATGCCCTCAAGCTCGAAACCCAGAAAAAGCATCCCGATTATCAGAAGGTGGACTTTGACCTCACCAGAGTTTTCCGCAAGCTCTACGAAGCAAAGGGCGTGACAGTATCCGACGAACTGGCAAGTATGACCGCCAACGTCTTCAGATGCTACTCCACAGACTTCATCAAGCTCTATGACGGAGTTGAGGACCTGCTGAAAACTCTCAAAAGCAAGGGCAAGCATATCTATCTGCTCTCCAACGCACAGCACGACTTCACCCTGCCCGAGATCGATATGCTGGGACTTCGCGAGTATTTCGACGATATCCTCATCAGCTCCGACTTTGAGTGTTCAAAACCTGACACCCACTACTTTGAGATTCTCTTCGAGCGCAACTCCCTCAAAAAAGAGGACAGCATTATGATTGGTAACGACTGCGTTTCCGATATCAAAAGTGCTCACAATTTCGGCATCAAAAGTCTCTACATCCATCAGGAGATTTCGCCCCCCATCACCGTAAAGCTTGAGAGTTCTTGGAATGTTATGGATGGCAGCGTGAAGAAAATCAAAAAGATGATAGTAAGATAAAAAAGTCCTAAAAATTCAATACTTGAATTTGCTTTTTCAGCGATGTCTTATTCGGATGTCGCTGATTTTTTTATCCGAACCACGATTTTAGTCTTACTTGAGCTTCGATTTCAGGGTGGCAGATTTTCTTTCTTCATAGTATCACAAAGTCCTTTTGATTTCAACCTATCACCGTATGCAAGCCGAATTCTGTCGATATTTACTGCAGTTGTGATACATTTCTCACAACTCTACTGACAGTAGAATTGCCATTTTCATCGGTGTAGAGAGCCGTCACAGGAGTAGGTTGCCGCCTTGCCCCTCACTCAGGTATAATTTGGGTATAAATCGCGATGCTGTTGTGGATTTGTTGCCTTTTGATTAATTTCTGAAGCCTCAGACTTCGACGGCGTTTTCAAATCGTCAGAGATATATTAGAGTAGGAACCTTGTCCCTGTAAACTTTTTACTCAAAGCTCTGCTAAAATCAAATTATCCGGAGGATTATATGAACGACTACATCATCAGCACCTGCACCCCCGCAGACCTCACCAAAGAACATTTCGAAAATCAGGATATCAGATATGCCTGCTTCCACTACAACATTGATGACAAAACCTACGACGACGACCTTGGCCTCACAATGACAATGAGCGAGTTCTACAAGGCAATGGCAGATGGAGCTATGACCTCCACCACCCAGCTTAATCAGACTGAGTACGCAGAGTATTTTGAGAAACTTCTCAGCACAGGCAAAGATGTGCTTCATATCTCTCTGAGTTCCGGACTCTCGGGCTCATTCAACTCTGCCCGCAATGCCGCTGAAGCAGTAAGAGAAAAATATCCCACACAGAAGCTCTATGTGGTGGACTCCCTGGGTGCCTCTTCGGGAATGGGACTCATTGCCGACACCCTTGCTGATATGCGTAAAAGCGGCAAAACTATTGACGAGGCTTACGAGTGGATAGAAGAAAACAAGCTCCGTATGCATCACTGGTTCTTCACCACAGACCTCACCTACTTTGTACGCAGCGGCAGAGTCTCAAAGATATCAGGACTTTTCGGCGGAATTCTGGGAATCTGTCCCCTGCTCAACTGCGATGTTGAGGGCAAACTCATCCCCAGACAGAAAATCCGTGGCAAGGCAAAGGTGCTTGAGGCAACTGTAGAGAAAATGGCAGAGCACGCCGATGACGGTACCAACTACAGCCAGAAATGCTACATCTCCCATTCTGCCAGCTTTGAGGATGCCGAGACACTCAAAAAAATGGTGGAGAGCCGCTTCCCCCACCTCAAAGAAAAGGTTCTTATCAACGAAATCGGTCCCACCATCGGCAGCCACTCCGGTCCCGGCACAGTAGCTCTCTTCTTCTGGGGCGACAAGCGTACAGACTAACCGACTATTCCTCTTACTCCCTTTAATATAATCATCGCAAAACCGTCTGCATCGCAGGCGGTTTTGTGCTGTATGTGTCAATTAGCATAAAACCGCGAAAATTATCTTTCATTTAATGATTAAAATGCAAATTGACTATTATCCCCCATTGATATATTATATATGTATAATGGATAGTTTCGGGTTTTAAACCCTCTTTCACTTTGTTTTACATAAATATTTACCTGAAAGGAGGATTTATATATGGTATTTTCAAGCCTTACATTCTGGTTTTTCTATCTGCCTGCTGTACTGCTTGTTTATTACATCGTCCCCAGAAAGCTCCGCAACTGGGTGCTGTTCTTTGTGAGCCTTGCATTCTACGGATGGGGCGAGCCTGTATATATTCTCCTGATGCTTATAACCATCGCCATAAACTACATCTCGGGTATGCTCATTGAGAGGAACAAAAACAAACTGCATCTGAAACGGATGTGGCTGATTCTCTCTGTTGTGCTGAATCTGGGAATCCTTGTATTCTACAAGTATTCGGGAATGATTGTGGACACCATCAATCTCCTTCCCTTTGCGGATATTAATTTTGATGCACCTTCTCTTCCCATCGGCATCAGCTTCTACACCTTCCAGGCTATGAGCTACACCATTGATGTCTACAGAGAGGACACCGAGGTCCAGAAGAATCCTATGCTTCTGGGTACTTACGTTACCCTCTTCCCCCAGCTTATTGCAGGACCTATTGTCAGATACAGAGATGTTGCTTATGACCTCTCTCACCGCAAGGAAACCCTCGACAAGTTTTCAAGGGGTGTTATTCTCTTCCTTGTGGGTCTTTCCAAGAAAATTCTCCTTGCCAACCAGTTTGCCGCCATGTGGCAGAATCTGGGTGCCGAGAATGCCGAGGGCATCCTTGCCCGATGGGCGGGACTTGCAGCTCTTACCTTGCAGATTTACTTCGACTTTTCAGGCTACAGCGATATGGCACGAGGCCTTGGCAAGATGATAGGCTTCGAGTTTATGGAAAACTTCAACTATCCCTACATCGCAAAGTCAATTACCGATTTCTGGAGACGCTGGCATATCTCCCTCTCCACCTGGTTCAGAGATTATCTCTACATCCCTCTTGGCGGCAACCGCCACGGTATGGTGCGTCAGATACTCAACCTCTTCATAGTATGGGCTATGACAGGTTTGTGGCACGGTGCCGCATACAATTTCCTCTTGTGGGGACTTTACTTCTTCGTACTCCTTGTAGTTGAAAAACTCTTCCTGCTGAAACTTCTCAAAAAAGCCCCCTCTTTTGTGGGTCATATTTACGCTCTGTTCTTCATTATGATAGGCTGGGCAATATTCAACTTTGACGATATGAGTGCACTGTTTTCATATCTCGGCGGACTCTTCACCGCCCCCGACGGACTCTTCTCTCAGGAGAGTGCCTCTGTGATGCTCTCATATCTGCCCGTCACCATTGCAGGTGCTGTACTCAGCACACCTGTTCTGCGAATGCTCAACACAAAGCTCCAGGACAAGAAGATTTACACCCCTCTTATGTGTGTATTCTGCATTCTGGCCATGCTCCTGTGCACAGCATCACTTGTAAATGACAGCTACAATCCCTTCATCTATTTCCGATTCTGATATAAATTCTTAAGATAACCGCCAAGGAGGTGAGCAAATTGAAAAGCAAAAAGTCGGCTATAGCAATAATCGCAATATTCCTTGCATTTACCTTTACTCTCTCGGCACTTTTCTTCATTATTCCCAAAGAGGATTACAGTTCCTCCGAGAAAAGATACCTGAAGGAGCTTCCCGAGATTTCTCTGGAAAACTTCCTCTCGGGCGGTCTTACCAAAGGACTTGAGGGCGATGCAAACGGCGGATACATCCCCGACCACTTCCCCTTCAGAAGCTTCTTTGTAGGCGTTAATTCATATTTCAATCTGCTCACGGGTTCTACTGCTGACAACGGTTACTACTTCGCTAAGGATGGTTATATTGTCACAAAGCCCCCAGCCAGCAACAGAAGCGAAAGTAATATGAGCATCATCAATCGCTTTTCCGCTTCCTTTGATGAGGTCACTCTGGCAGTGGTCCCCTCCCCCGGATATATTATGGAGGATATCCTCCCCCTTAATCACATCGCCTATCCTGACGATACAGTCTATGGCTATATAAATGAAAACAAAGCTCCCAACATAAGCTCCGTCGATATGCGACCTGCTTTGTCTGATGCTTTCACAAAGGGCGGCGAGCTTTACTATCACACCGACCACCACTGGACCACAGAGGGTGCGTATCTGGGATACCTTGAAATTTGCAAGTCCCTTGGCATCACTCCTCTGGACAAAGAGAGTTTCACCGTTTCCTCTTATGACAATTTCTACGGCACCACCTATTCTTCTTCAGGCTATTTCCTCACAAAGCCCGATACTCTGGAAATCTGGGAAAACGAGGCTCTCACCGATATTACCGTAAGAATAACAGAGGGTACAGATACAAAAGAATATGACAGTATGTACTTCCTCTCTCATCTTGAGGAAGATGATATGTATCCCGTTTTCCTTGACGGAAACCACGCACTGGTTGAAATCGAAAACAAAAATGTAGAGAACGACAAAACCCTGGTAATTGTCAAGGACAGTTTTGCACACTGCCTCACCCCCTTCCTCTCGGCTCATTACAGCAAGGTAATAATGGCGGACCTGAGATATTACAAGGACTCTGTCAGCACTCTCTGCACAGAAAATTCAGACCTGCTCTTCCTCTACGGAATGAACAACTTCTGCACCGACAGCAACCTTGCGTATCTTGAATAACAGGAGTGTTGCGTATGAAACTCACTGACAAAAGAATAAAAACCGCCTCCGCTTCAGCAAATCCGATTGCAAGCAGCCTTCTGTCCTGCGGTAATATTATTTTTATCGCGGCTGTTGTTCTCGCTTCTCTTGAGATTTTCGGGGGATTTATTGCAGGCTTGGTTCTGATGTGCGACTATGCCGTTTTGGAAGGGTTCATTACCATAATCGCAAGTATCCTTTCCTCAATCTGCACACTGGGCGCCGCATTATTTGTCCGCCTTATCCTCACATCCTTCGCCGAGCTTATACAGATCAACTATCGCACACAAATGCTCACAGAGTTGTGGCTCTCTGCCCACGCAGAGGAAGATAAATCTGCTCCTGTCGTCCGTACAATCCGACAGGATGCTCCTAAACCCCAAACTACCACACCTGAAACAACCCCCTCTACAGCAACAGGAAACACTTCCGAGGAGGGTATTGTTTTCAAGAGAGTGACTTCAGGCGAAACAGGTTTTATCACCTGCCCCCATTGCAAGAGAAAGCAGACTGCCGAACACATCAACTGTATGATATGCGGAAAACCGCTGAGATAAAACAACTGAACACAAACATAAAAACTCCCCTGAAAAATTTCTCTTTCGGGGGAGTAATTTTATTTATGGGTCTATTAGATAACGTTGGGGTGCTCCTGAAGATATTTTTTTACCTTCTCGATAACCCTAGTGTCATTATCATAGTTAAGGGAGCTCTTTGTACCGTTTAAGGGAATCCAGGTGTAGCTGTCAATTTCGCTTTCCTGAATTTTGATATCATCGGTCTTTGCCGTTGCCAGAAAGAACACAACCCTCTTTCGGATTTTTCCGAAGGGACAATAGTCGCTGATTTCTCTGAATCCGTCCAGAATTTCAACATCCAGATTGGTCTCTTCTTTAATCTCTCTGACGGCGGTTTCCTTCTCTTTTTCCCAAAGCTCAATGTGACCCTTGGGAAAAGAATAAAACCTTCCGTTGTGGTTTCTCACCATAAGTATCTTAATCTCATTTGTCTTTTTGTCGCGGTGCAGAATAACCGCACCGCAGGACTTCTCGTAAAGACAACTGATTTTCTCAATGCTGAGAGAGCGGAGCTTGGAGAGTCTGGAGCGAATCTCAGGCTCATAAAGAATATCACTTTTCTGCGATACTATCAGCTTCTCACTGCCGTCAGTGAGGGTAATCACCGCAGTGACAATACCGAGAAAAGTATCGTGAACAGGTCTCCTGCTCATAATATAGACGTTTTTGCCGCCGTTTTCGCTGATATATCCGGAATAAAGTCCCTGCGAGAGAGAGCCGTAAACCGAAACAAACACTTCATTTGCAAGCATCTTAATTCCTCCTTCAGGGGTATCGGTACAAATCTCAGCTCACGGAGTCGCTGATGAGTGATACCTGAGAGGGAGTGTTGGCAGACATGGTGTTGTTGAGGAAAAGCACCTCGGTAATGCCGTTTTTGCTCATATAATCCTTGAGGTTGCCGCTCCAGTATCTGTAGTCGATAAGGTGTACCTCATCATAGTTTGCAGTAAGATAGGGAGCAAATGCGTTGCCGTAGGAATCCTTTACAACGGCAATTTTCTTTCCTGTGTTTGCTTCGGAATGGATTACAAACTGTGCAGTATCACCCCAGCAGAACACACCATAGGTAAGTGAGCCACCGGTGGATGCAGGATAGTACATGGAAACCCTGAGAGTATCAGAGCTCATTCTCTCCTTCATATATGCATATGTATTTACAGGCATATCGTAATACTGTACTGTATCGGCATTTGCCGCAAGGCTTGAGTTTCCTGTTGCTGTGTAGAAGGAACCGGTGAAGCCAGGGATGGAGTGCTTCTCCAGAGTATTTATATCCACAGCCTTCTGCCCTGTCTGCTCACAGAATGCTGTGTATGCATAGTATGCACCCAGAGATGTCCAGTGGTGGTCGGTGTTGTAGTAGATATACTCATTTGCGTGAGCAGAGAGTGCATTGTAGCAGTTAACCTTCACGATATCCTTGCTGAGATTATCATAGATACATTTGATATTATCTGACTGCGGGGTAGTTTTTATACCGCTTTGAATAATTCTCTGAGGCAGACCGAATTCGGTCTGGTTGGGAACTACCATATTATAGACGGTCACCTTGTCACCCAGCGTCTTTGCAACATCGTTGATGGTCTTGGAGTAATTCTTTGCCACCTTGTCAGTGCTGGAGAAAAGGTTGAAACCTCTGCCATTCCAGAGATAGAGGGTGCTTGAATGAAGTACACCGTCGGTGCCGTCATCGGCGATTACGGGCTTTATATACTCGCCCTGAGGCTCTGTGGGAGGTTCCGTGGGGGGTTCTGTCGCAGGCTCTGTGGGAGCAGTAGTTTCGGGCTCGGTTTCATCTGCAGTTGCAGGAAGAGTTTCCTCGGTGTCATTTCCGTCAGATGCCGCCGCCACGGTGGAGCTTACATCCAACATTGAGATAAGACCTCCTACTGCGGGAATAACCGCAAAATAGCTGACTGCTACCAAAGCCGCTGTCAAGACACAAACCGCACCTATAGTCAGCACTCTTTTGAGCACTACGCGGTTTTTTCTCCTTCTTTTCATTTTCTTGTACTTCTGGTTTGCGGCATATAAATCCACCATACCGATGAAGTATTCATCCTTTTTTCTTCTCAAGACTTACGCCTCCCTAATCGAATAGTATAGCCATTTTTACATAATAGAGTATAATACATACACAAGTCAAAGGCAATAAAAGTAACCGAATTGTGATTAAGTGGCATATTTATTGTAATTTTTACACACAAAAAATTTAAATTCTGTTACAGAATTTAAGAAAAACCTCGATATTTTGTTGCACAAGGCGATTTATTGTGCTAAAATAACTCTATTATAATTATTTTTAGAAAGCGTGAATTATTATGGAATATAAATTCGCTGACCGCATCTGCGGCCTCAAGCCCTCTGCTATCAGAGAGATTTTTAAATATGCCGCTGACCCCGAGGTAGTATCTCTGTCAGCAGGCAACCCTGCTCCCGATGCCTTCCCCGCAGAAGCTCTAGAGAAGATTTCCGCACGCCTTATGAAGGAGAATCCCACCCTGGCTCTCCAGTACAGCATCACCGAGGGCTACGCACCTCTCAGAGATGCACTGGGTACATATATGGCGAAATACAATATAGGAAAAGAGTTTGACAGCCTCATCGTCACCTCAGGTGCACAGCAGGTTATGGACCTCACCACCAAGGCACTCGTAAACTATGGCGACGAGATCATCTGTGAGGCTCCCTCTTTCATCGGCTCACTCAACACCTTCCGCAGTTACGGTGCAAAACTTCTGGGTGTACCTATGGAAGAGGACGGTATGGATATGGAGGCTCTTGAGGAAACCCTCAAGACTCACGACAAGGTTCGTTTTATCTACACCATACCCACCTTCCAGAATCCCTCAGGTATTACAATGAGCCTGGAGAAACGTCGCCGCCTTTACGAGCTTGCCAAGGAATACGGCGTTCTTATACTGGAGGACAATCCCTACGGCGAGCTTCGCTACAAGGGCGAAGACCTCCCCACCATCAAGTCCTTCGACACCGACGGAATTGTTATCTATGCAGGTTCCTTCAGCAAGATCATCTCTCCCGGTATGCGTGTGGGCTGGTGTGTGGCTCCCGAGGAGATTATCCAGAAACTTACCGTCTGCAAGCAGGGCAGTGACGTTCACACCAATATCTGGTCTCAGGTTCTCTGTCATGAATTTATGACAAAGTATGACTTTGAGGGACATCTTCAGTACCTCCGCGACCTTTACAGCAAAAAAGCAGAGTTCACCATGGGTCTTCTCAGAGAGCACCTCAGCGATACAATTACCTACGGCGATATCGACGGCGGTCTCTTTATCTGGTGCACACTTCCCGAGGATGTAGATATGCCTCAGTTCTGCCTTGATGCAGTAAAGAACAAGGTATGCGTAGTTCCGGGAACCGCTTTCCTCACCGACGAAAGTGCTACCTCTCACAACTTCAGAATCAACTTCTCAACCCCCACCAACGAACAGCTTGAGAAGGGCATCAGAATACTCGGCGAGCTTTCAAAGAAGCTCTGATAAGGAGATACATATATGAGCAACGAAATTTTAACAACTCAGCCTGCTGAGAAAAAGAAAATTGTATTCAGTGCAATCCAGCCTTCCGGCACCATCACTCTGGGCAACTATCTGGGTGCTTTAAGAAACTGGGTAACTATGCAGGAGGAAGGTCAGTACAACTGCATCTATGCTCTTGCAGACCTTCACACCATCACCGTCAGACAGGAGCCTGCGGTTATGAGAAAGAACATCCTTGAGGCTTATGCCTCCATTCTCGCCTGCGGTATCGACACCGAGAAGAGTGTGTTCTTTATTCAGAGCCACGTCAATGCTCACGCACAGCTTGCATGGCTTCTCAACTGCTACACACAGTTCGGCGAGCTTTCCAGAATGACCCAGTTCAAGGATAAATCCGCAAAGCACGCAGATAATATCAATGCGGGTCTTTTCACCTATCCCTGCCTTATGGCGGCGGATATTCTGCTTTATCAGGCAGACCTGGTGCCTGTCGGTGCAGACCAGAAGCAGCACCTTGAGCTCTCCCGCGATATCGCCGAGAGATTCAACGGCAGATACGGCAACGTATTCACAGTTCCCGAGGGATTCATTCCCAAAAATGGTGCAAGGGTTATGAGTCTTCAGGACCCCACCAGAAAGATGAGCAAATCCGACGAAAACGTCAATGCCTGCGTATCTCTCTTGGACACTCCCGAGGTTATTATGAAGAAGTTCAAGCGTGCCGTCACCGACAGCGAAGCAAAAGTCTGCGTAGGCGAAGGTAAAGAAGGCGTCAACAACCTCATCGGCATCTACTCCGCCGTTACAGGCAAGACCGCCGAGGAAATCACCAACGAGTTCGAGGGCAAGGGCTACGGCGACTTCAAGGTGGCTGTAGGCGAAGCCGTTGTTGAGGAGCTCCGTCCCGTCAGAGAGAGATACGAGCAGTACATCAAGGACAAGGCATATCTGGAGGAAAGCTGGCGCAAGGGCGCAGAGTTTGCCGACAGACTTGCACAGAGAACTCTCGCTAAAACAATGAAGAAAATCGGCTTTGTAGGCAGATAAATCAGCGATTTTCAAGTTAAAAATTAAAGGTGGAGGAACCAAAACGGTTCTTCCACCTTGTTTTTATTTATAAAGTTTTCCGATAACTTCTTCTTCTACGATTTTCCAGTTTGCAAAATCCTTACCGCTTCCCTTTATTTCGTATGTATAGTTTACATCGGGGTCGGCGTTCCAGGTCTGGAAATAGTGAGTTCGTGTACTGCTGCTGTCGGCTTTCACGTCAGAAACCGCTGTGCCGTAGCCTCTGTCCACCTGAAGTCCTGCCGATTTAACAATACTTGCCAGATAATTATCCTGGGAAACAGGCACATCCGACTCCGCAAAGGGCGTTCCCGCCTTGCCGCTTTCCTTAATCATAAAAGCTGTGAGTTCAGGCTCAACATAAAGTTTTTTGTCACTTCTCAGCGCCGCGTGGTCACCGAGAATAACAACAGTTGCGTCCTCATAGAGCCCCTTGTCCTTCATCTGCTGAAGGTATTCGCGGATAAACTTAAGTGTTCCCTTGGTCTGCTCGTAGGAGCCTACTGAATTCTCCTCAACAGGGTTGCACTCCTCATCCATTGTAAAGGGAGAGTGGCATCCGCGCAGATGCAGGAAAGTAAAGTTATTCTGTCTGCTCTGGGTGTAAAGTCCGCTCTCGCAGAATTCCTGATAAACCTTAACGTCATCAAGCTCGTATTTTGTCAGGTTCTTGAGAGCCATAACGCCCTCGTTCATAGCTGCAAGGGACACCTTCTGAGACTTGAGCATATCGGGAAGCCAGAAGTACGCACCCCTCTCTATCATACCCAAAGCAATAATGAATCTATCTCCGATGGAAAACTTGCTGTTGGAGCTGGCATTTGCTACCCTGCCGTCGAAGGAGTCCGCATTGTCATAGGCGTACATTTCAGGAATATATACGTTAATCTTATAATTATTCTTTTCCAGATCCTTGAGGAAGGGTGACTGGGAATAAACCTTATTGAAGTAAGCTCCCTTTGACATGGAGAAGTCGGAATATACACCCGAAAGCATAGAGGATATTGCAGGGTATGTTCTGGGAAACTTTGCAATGTAGTCAGAATAATATGTAAATCCGTCAAAATCCTTGAAGGCATCGGGGTCTTTTGCCACCTGTGCATCATAGTACTTGGTGTCAAAGCGGTCCACAACAAAAACAATTATATTGTCCTTCTTTGAAACCTCAAACATATTCTCTGTAGTGAGAAAAGACTTTTGGGTGCTGGCTGCTGCCGCCGATGCTGTTTCGTTAACTGCTGAAACCATACCGGGAATTACCGCTACGCACTGAAAAATCAGGGCAACCGACATCATAAGTGCCAGCATCTTTCTGCCTGCATTTGATTTGTTCCACAAAATGCCGAACCAGACGGACGCCGCGATAATAGTCACCCACATTGAGAAGTTGAGTATCAGCTTCCACACCGCGTCGGAAACCCATCCGCCGTCAGCAGGAAAGCCCTCAAAAGAAGCCGAGGTCAGTGCATTCTGCAGAAACGCCGCCACCGTAATGCCTGCAGACAAAGAGAAAATGGTATTTCTCACGGTTGATTTTGTAAAAAGAAGCACCGCTGTCAGAATTGCCGATACCAACACAAACATAACTATTACTACGGGGAAAAATTCCCACAGCCCCATATAAAGTTCCTTTGCCATCTTGGAATAGGCAGTGAGGGTAGGCAGGAGAATGGTAGCCAGAGGCAGACCGCATCCTGCAAGCAGGGATGTAAGGATTTTCGTTTGCTTTGGAGAAAGCGTCTTTTTGGCTTTAGCCTCGGACTGAACTTTATTAGTATCACTCATAGGGTTCACCCTTTCGCAAAGATAATCTGATAACAAATCGAATACATTATATCATCATTACTGCAAAAAATCAACGCATAGGAAAAGCAACGCAAAGAAAATTTGAAAAATTTTTCAAAAAATTATTGACAAAACGGGTATACTATAATATAATTACTTTTGCTACGTTTGTGTAGCTTCGTGGCGGAATAGCTCAGCTGGCTAGAGCATTCGGTTCATACCCGAAGTGTCGTAGGTTCAAGTCCTATTTCCGCTACCACGTGGCCCGGTGGTCAAGAGGTTAAGACACCGCCCTTTCACGGCGGTAACACGAGTTCGATTCTCGTCCGGGTCACCATTTTTATTTATCTGCCGGTGTGGTGGAATAGGCAGACACAAGGGACTTAAAATCCCTCGGAGTAAAATCCGTACCGGTTCAAGTCCGGTCACCGGCACCACATTATGGTTGAAAGTAATGTCGAGCATTGGCTCGGCTTTTTTTATTTTCTGCACCTTTAAACTTTTACCCAAAAAGAAACTCCCGACCTCTAGTCGGGAGTTTTGCGTTTATTCAGCTTATTTACCGATGGGATAGTCAACGTCCATTCCTGCAACGAATTTCTGAATTGCAGTTGCATCCTTAACATTCACCTTGGTGTCGGCATCAACATCTGCACAAGCCTCGCAGAGAGTAATCTCAAAGCCTGCGGCAAACTTCTGGATAGCGGTTGCATCCTTAACATTTACCTTGCCGTCGCCGTCTGCATCGCCCAGAACACACTCATCGGGAGTTGTTTCATCAGGGGTTGTCTCGTCGGGAGTAGCCTCGTCGTCGGTGGAGGGCAGATACTCCTCAAGTGCTGCGAGGATCTCATAGAGCTCTTCCTCGGTGAACTGGAAATCAAAAATGAGCTTGTAGACAATCTCCTCGGGAGCCAGACCTGTCATCTTAACTGCATTCTCAAATCTGCCGTTAACTACAAAGTCAATGAAAAGGTCAACATCTGTCTTTCCCTCGGGAAGTGCTGTACCTACAACATTGCCGATAGATGTAATCTGCTTAACGGGACCGTAAACTGCAGGGTCCTGATTCATCCAGAAAGCAGAGAGGCAAACCTTTGCGCTATCCTCGGGGTTCTCGTACATAATATCGGTATCACAGTACATAGTGTCACCGAAGCATTCTGTTCCCATAAATGCATCGTAGGTCTGTGCGCCTGTATCGGCAGAGAAGATTACACAGTAGAGCTTGCCCTCTTCCATAGTACCTGCCTTGCTGATGTTGTAGGAATATACGTCCTCTGCATCAGTAGCGGTGCACTTTTCCTTCTTTGTCTGCCAAGCCGCAAACTCGTCACCCTCGTACTCCCAGATGTGACAGAAAATGCTCTTGTAGCCTGCCCACTCCTGGGGAACTGTGAAGTAAATCACGGGCTCCTCTGAAGGTGTGAATTCCTCTGCGGATACGCCCACAGCACAGGTTGCAAGGGCTAAAAGCATAACCAGTGCTACGGACAGAATTTTCTTAAAACTGTTCATAATAGTCCTCCTAAAAGAAAATTAATTATATAATACCTGACCCTACATATTAATGCAAGTCGGTAATAAACATTTGTATTTGGTAAATAAAGGAATCAAATCTCCTGCTTATTCACAGAGTGCCTTGAGGTTTTCTATTGCCGCTTTCGCATCCTCTGCCTTGAAGACCGAGGTACCTGCAACGCAGATATCAACGCCTGCTTCCTTGGCAAGACGGATATTACTCTCGCCGATGCCGCCATCGATTTCTATAAGGAAACCCTCAAGCCCCAGACGGTCTGCCTCTTCTCTGATAGATGTTACCTTGGGGAGCATATCCGCCATAAAGGACTGTCCGCCGAATCCCGGCTCCACGGACATTACAAGCACCATATCAAGGTCCTGAAGATAAGGGAAAACCGCCTCGGCAGGGGTTTTGGGCTTAATAACAAGTCCTACCTTGATGCCGTGGGACTTAACCTTGTCGATAGTCTCTTTGATGTCGCTCTGTGCCTCCACGTGGAAGGTGATGATATCCGCACCTGCCTCGGCAAAATCGTCAATATACTTAAGGGGCTCGGAAATCATCAGATGCACATCGAAGGGCTTGTCGCTATACTTTCTCACCCATTTGATAACGGGTGCGCCAAAAGTGAGGTTAGGGACAAAGTGTCCGTCCATAATATCCAGATGCATATAGTCGGCACCTGCTTTGTCCATTCTTGCAATCTCCTCGCCGAATCGGGAAAAATCGCAGGAAAGAAGGGATGGTGCTATAAACATAAAATCATCTCCTGTATCTTATGATAAATTTTAAGTAATTCAGGGTTTCTGTATTGCAGGGGCAATAATTGCAGCCGCAGACCAGAAGAGTATGAATATCAGTACCTCAACACCCTTGAGTGCACCAACACCTGCACAGAGTGCCAGAGTTGCCGCCAAGAGTATTCCAAGAATAACTCCGATAAGCTGAATGACCACCGCCAGAGAAATATTGCTCTTGAGGCGGACACAGCCTGAAATTGCACGGAGCAGAGAGAAGAAGGAACCCCTTGTGGCAAGGTATGCTCTGGAGGTATCCTCTTTCTGTGAGGTTATTTCGATGCAGACGTTTCCAAGTCCTGTGGGAAGCACCTTGACGCTTCTGAAGAAAATACCGAAGTCGTCGGCAATTTTCTCACCTGTTACGTTGCAGTCTGTAGTCTGCACAAGCAGACTCACACCGTTTGCCTCTGCCTGCTGAAGAAGCTGAGCAATGCGAAGGGTTGAGGCATAGGAAACCACAAACATAGCAACCAGCTCTCCCGAGCGGGCAAGATATGTAACTGTTCTGCCTTCAATTTTGTGCTTGTTTTCAAACTCCTCCTCGGGAGTGGTAATGGCGTATTTCTCCATAAGGGCACGGTTGCCCACAAGAATTCTCTCGCCCTTGACCCAACCTACAAGTCCCAGCTTGTCCTCGTAGAGAACGCTCTCAACCTTGGGAAGTGCAGAACCCTTTTCCTCAACAATTTTGTCGAAGATACAAGCCATGGGATTCTTGGCTTCAGTAAGCACCGCCGCCGCAGAAAGCATGGTATCCTCCACGCCGCGGTTTGTGAAGGCTTTCACTCCTTCCAGAGTGATGCTGTCCATGGGATAGAGGTCCCTTGCCTCGCAGATAACCGCCTTTGTGTCGCAGAACTGTCTCACCGAGGGATATCCGCTGAGCATTGCATTCTTCTGGAGAGTATCCTTGGAAAGCTTATAGAGAGGCAGATTAACTGCCAGCAAATCGCATACGGGGGTGGATACTGCAGTCATTAGAGCGAGTACCGAAAACGCACCCACCACATCTTTTGCCACAATACCGTAAAGCACCGACGCAAAGAGTGAGCATAAAAGCGTTACTGGTGCAAGTTTGCTTGCCATATCTTCCGAAGGGTCGGGGGAATATGAAAGTCTCAGGAAGTCCCCCATAAAGTCGGTCCTGTGCTGATATGCCACAATGGGCTTGTCCTGAGTGGTACCGCTTAAAAGCTTTCTTGCTATATCCTCGTTGGTATATATCTTTCCTGCGTAGAGAGGAGCCTTCTGGGACACGAACTTGAAGTTCTCCTTGACACGCATTACCATAAAGAGCTTACCCAAGGAGTTCAGCAGAAGGGCAACTATTGCTATGGTTGAATAAAGATGATATGCACCTGAATAGAACTTTGTGGGGAAAATCAGAGAAACAATTCCCTGCACCACCGCCGCCGCGGCACAGATTGCCGCGCCTGTGTCGGAATTTCCTTTGAATCTCTTGAGAGCAGTTAAACCGTTTATCAGCGTAACTCTGTTTACCCAGCAAGAAGCACCCAAAAGCCCCAAACTCACAAGAGAGAGAACAACCGATGCCACCACGCTCTGGGATATTGCCTCTGATACAATTCTGCAAACCACAGAGAGAATCAGGGAAATCACTCCGAATGCTCCTGTGTAGATACTGTTCACGAACATCTTGCGGATATTTGCATTAACCTCGGTCATAATTGACTTGGCATCCTGATGGGAGCGATAGTCCTCTATCTGTATGGTCTTTTCCTTGAAATCGTTTTCCGAATCCTCCTCCGGCGATGAGAAGAAGCCCACGACTTTGCTCATAACGTTGCCTGCAATTTTCTTTGCGGAGGGTTTGCCTTCTTCTGCCTCGGGGGACATCTCTGCTTCCTTGGTAATGGTCTGAGAGATTACAGGATTGGGAGAAGCCAGATATTTCTTGTATTCATTCTCCACTACCGCAGAAAACTTACCTGCACGGACGTGGACCTTGTCCACCTTGCTCTCATGCTGATATACAGGCACTCTGGACACAACGGTCTGAGCAGCACTCACAGGCTTAGGCTTACCGAAAAGTCTCTCAAAACTGCTGAGCTCTCCGCCCTCAACTTCCTTTGGCATGGGGGGGTTCTTCTTGATATCCGCCGAGGGGATTTCGCTCTTTTCTTCCTCGGATTTTTCATCATCCAAGGAGATATCAATGGTATCAACGTCCTGCAGATTAATGGAGCGGACATTGAGGCTGTCCACGTCGTCAATAATCTCATCGCTGACAGTGGTGTTCTCGTCGTATGTAGGCTTCAGTGTTACCAGAGTTTCCTCCTCAGCCTCTTTGGGTGTCTCGGTGCCCTCTATCTTCTCAATGTCGATATCATCAGGGTCCGCCTCCAGAGGATTCTGGCTTTTGAGTCTGACTTCCTTACTTTTGTTGCTGAAAATCTCTTCCATGCGGGGAGGCTTACTCATCTTGGCAGCTTCCTTTGCCATTTTCTCCTGTTCAGACAGGAATCGGGTTTCTTCAATAATGGAGTCTATGGTAATATCCTTCTTGTCACGGGAGGGTTTTTCTTTTTTATTTTTGCCCATAAATGCACTTCCTTATCTTCCGTCACTTGCGCGGTACATCAATATACCCGCCGCAACGGATGCGTTAAGAGAATTGATTTTTCCTTTCATCGGCAGAGAAACAATAACGTCGCATTTTTCTCTGACAAGTCTGCCGATACCCTTGCCCTCGTTGCCGATGACCAGCGCCACCGCTCCTGAAAAATCGCATTTGCGATAGTCCTCGCCGTCCATATCGGCACCGAACACCCACAGACCTTTCTCCTTGAGCGTGTCAATAACGGAGGGGATATTGGGCACTCGCACCACAGGCACGTACTCAACGGCACCTGCAGAGGATTTTCCAACTGTGAAGCTGAGCCCTGCGCTTCGGCGGTTTGGGATAATAACACCGTGAGCACCTGCGCACTCTGCGGTACGGATAATAGCACCCAGATTATGAGGGTCTTCTATCTCGTCAAGAACGATTACGAAGGGAGCCTCTCCGCGGCTCTCGGCAAGTTCAAAGATATCAGAGAGCTCTTTATAGTCACACACAGCCGCCACCGCCGCAATGCCCTGATGATGACCGCCTTTGCACATATAGTCCAGTTTCTTGGAGTCAACCTCTTTGACTCTGAGATTTTTCTCCTTTGCCTTGGCAAGAATTCCTACAATTGCACCGGTCTTGGCACCCTTTGCCACAAGGACGGAATCTATGGCTCTGCCGCTTCTTATCGCTTCGCTGACGGGATTTCTGCCGAAGATGATTTCATCTGAGCGACCTTCTCCCTGATTAACATTTTTTCTGCTGTTATCCTGCATATTATCGTTCCTTTTCGCAAAATACTTATACATATTAAATTGTATCACAAAACACGCCGTTTGAGAATAGCAAATAACAAAAAAATAAGGGCGATGCGGAACTTTTTTATCGTACAAAATCACACTTTTCACAAAGCACACGAAAGGCACCGTCCAGCTCTCCCGCTTTCACCCCAAAGCCTCCCGTCACATTGTCCCTGAAAAGGAAAATCTTGGGCGGATAATAGCTGAAACACAGTATCATTATAAAAATCAGTACCAGCATCATCACCGCAACAGGAAAGTAACTGCTGAGTTTTACCGAGCTTTGTGTCAGTTTCATCGACAGCATCTGCGAAAGTACCACGAATATAAAAGATGCACCGATATCAAGCACCAAATACGCTCTCTTTGTAAAAAATGTGTAGGTGTAGAAAAATATAGTTATAGAAATAAGCAGAAAGCACACACCCAGAGTTTTCGCCACCACGAACTGCCTCATAGGCGGATTTGCCCACAAAAGCTCCACCGCACCCCAGATAAGATATGCCTGTGCAAATATTTTCAGATGCTCCCATACACTCTCATTAACTGCCCCCACAAGTGCACCCAGAACACTCCTGCCGCTCCACTCATAAATGCCGTGAAGGAAGGACGCCATAAGAAATACAACAGGTATACCCCACAGTTCCAAAGTCCTAAAAAGTTTTTTGTTCACGCAAAAAACCTCCGCATATATACTGCTATATGTATATGCGGAGATTTTAACAGAAATTCAGAATATAAGGTGCAGAAGTCCGGATACTGCCGCCCCCACAAGTGCAGCCGCACCAAGCCTCAGCACCCAGAACATCAGAGCTCTCTTTGGCTTCATGGCAGAGGGGCTGTCCATTTCTCGGAGCAGTCGCTTTGCTTCCTGCTCCAGAATCCTCCTCTCCACTCCTGCGTACTCGGGTTTTACCACTAACCATGCTTTGTCGTAATATGTGTTCTTTGTATCGCTTACCTCAATAATCTGACGGCTAACACCTTTAATCAGAATTCTCATCCTCTCATTATTATTTTCCTTTATGTTTGACTCCTTTGGGATTTTTATACAATGAGATATGGAAGATTTCCAAGCATCACAAAAATATTTTTTATTTTTTTATTTTCACATTGACTTTATATATATTACAAATAGTAAACGAAAACGACTCAAAACCCCTTTTTAGAATTATTGTTGTCAAATTATTTTTTCATTCCAAAAAGGAATTTTTCAATAATTTTAGGAAAATTCAGGGGGTTGAGCCTTAGTTGTTCACATTTTCCACATAGTTTTCAACATTTTTGTTGGGAAATACGAATAATACTTTCCGTATAGTTCCTTAAGGCAAAATTGAATGATTTTTCAAAAGAATTAAAGCGGCTCTCTTTACGATAAAAAACAAGAAACATCGCTCATAAAGCAAAAAAGACAAAAAGAAAGGTGCTACACCCGTCAGAATGTAACACCGATTTTTTCAATAATATAATTAAACAAAGGAACGGATACAAATCCGCACACAAGACCCAGAAAAATTCCTACCACAACGTCGCTTAAATAATGCACTCTCAGGTAAAGTCTGCTGAAAGCAATAAGGATGGCAACAATAATGACGGGAACAAAAATATATGGCGGACATCTCAGTATGGTCACCGCGGCAACCGCAAATGCCGCCGAAGAATGTCCCGAAGGGAAAGAGTAATACTTGGGGCGCTTGACAATCTGCTCCTCCTCGGGAAGAGTTTCGCTGGGGCGGACACGAGCCACAATGTGCTTTATGAGGATTTCCCCCATAAACAGGTTGATAAGCAACGCAAACATCAGGTTTACCGCCGCTTCTCTCATTGACCTGGTAAGGAGCATGGGAAGTGCCAACGCAAACCAGATAAATCCGCCTGTACCCAGATGGGTGATAAAGGTCATTATTCTGTTGTTTGTTTTGGAATGAAGCTTTTTGATTTTTACAACCACAAGCTTATCCAACTCCATAATCTTCCGAATCATCAATCTGTACCTCTGTATTAACTCGCCAAAACAAACTTTAATATACTATATAATACCATATCGCAAAACTTTTGAAAATATCTTTTATTCACAAAGTTTTAAATCGACTTTTGATTTTTTATTACAATTAGAAGACCCTCGGGACAGGAGCTGTCCAAATCTCATTTGATGAAGGCAATCCCTCTACCCCGCCTTTACATCTCTATTCTCACCAGATGTGCCACCGAGGGAATGCTCTGTCCTTGCTGACAAGAGGTAGGGCTCATCATGGCACCCGTGGCAACAAAGAGCACCCTGTGAAGTTCTCCCTCGCAAAGAGAAGGTAAAATATGGCCGCAGAGAACGCTGGCGGCACAGCCGCAACCCGAACCGCCTGCGTGAACATCCTGTCGCTCCCTGTCAAATATCATCTCGCCGCAGTCCCTGTGCACGGCGGAAATATCCACTCCCTCTCTCATCATAAGTTCACGGAGAAGTTCAGAACCCACCACCCCAAGGTCGCCGGTATAGACAGCATCATAATCAGAGGGTATCGTTGCCGTATCCGAAAAATAACTCAGAAGCGTTTTGGCGGCGGCAGGTGCCATAGCTGCTCCCATATTGTTGGCATCGGTAATCCCAAGGTCCGTAATCATCCCCACAGTTGCTCCCGTAATAAGCGGAAATTTCCCCTTAACTTCCGAAGCCACAATGCATGCACCTGCGGCACTTACCGTCCACTGTGCCGTAGGGGTTCGCTGACCGCCGTATTCAAGCGGAAATCTGTACTGTCTCTCCGCCGCACAAAAATTAGAGGAAGTCACCGCTGCACAAACCCTTGCGGCAGACGCCTCAAGCATCACCGCCGCCATTATGAGTCCCTGCGCCATAGTGGAGCAAGCCCCGTACTGACCCAGATACGGTACAGAAAAATCCTTGAGCCCATAGGTTGAAGATATGCATTGATTAAGAAGATCTCCCGAAAAAAGAAAATCCAGTTCCTCAGCCTTGCATCCTGATTTTTCAAGTGCCAGAGAGAGAGCCTCCCGCTGAAAAGCACTCTCCGCCTGCTCCCAGGTGGCCTGACCTGCCTTGGCATCATACACCACCTTATCAAAGCCGCTTCCAAAGCGTCCCTCCGACTCCTTTTGCCCTGCAACCGCGGCATATCCCGTAATTTTTATAGGCTTTTCAAACTCCACTGTATATCCGCCCACTCGTTTTGCCATAAGAAAAACTCCTTTTGCATTTTTGTTAGCATTTGCAAAAGGAGTTTGTTTAATTCAATATATCTGCTCAAGGTGCTTCCGAAGCCGCAGGTACCTCTGTCGGTGCTTCTGTGGGGTCAGAATTGATTCCCCCGCCTGTTGCAGGTTCTGTGGGATCAGGGACCGTTGTGGGAGGCTGTGTTACAGGTGTTGTATTTGTTGCCTCGGTAGCCTCTGTTGTCTCAGTAGGCTTAGTGGTCTCGGTAGGCTTGGTACTTGTGTAAGCATACTCTGAGCTGTGGAGAGATTCTCTGCGGATTTCCTGACCATCCTTGTAGTAAATTCTGTATGCACCTGCACGATAGTAGTTCTTATCGGGATTTGCATCGTAGATATAGGACTCGGTCTTAATCTCATCAAAAGAGGGGTCTTTCCAGCCATAGAAGCTACAGGTAACCTCCGAACCCTCCATATAGCACTCAAGATAAATGGGATACTCTGTGATATTCTTAAGTTTTAAGTCAAGGTTGGGATAGTCGATGGTGGCATCAAGTCCTGCAGGAGCATAAGAAGACTGGAAGAGGTGACAATATCTCTCAACTATCTCAAGGTTTGCAAGCAGAGCCGCATTGTAAATGGTGGTGCTGGTCTGGCAGATACCGCCGCCTACACCCTGTGCGTAGTCACCATTCATAATAACGGTGGACTCAATATAACCCAGAGAAGTGAGGTTACTGTTGCCGGTGCATCCGTTGAATGACCAGATTTCACCGGGCTGAATAACCGAACCTGTGCAAGCATCCGCGGCGACCTTCATATTGTGTTCGCTGTTGGAGGAGCTTGTGGAGTAAGTTGTATATGTGGCAAGCAGCGTGACATTTCCATCAATCTGCTCCTGTGTAACTGCAGGTTTTGTAACCTTCATCTCAGCAGTTACCGAAGCCTCTGATTTCTTACCGGAAGAAAGGGCAGGTATTTCCTTCAGCATATCTTTGGTGAGCTTCTCCTGGTCAACCTGATAGCCGTCCTTTTCCTTGGTAAACTGGAGGGTTGTACCTGATGTATCAATGTTTGCATCAACAGGGAGAATGTCAACCTCGGAAGCAACGCCTGCCGCCGCCTCTTTGACGGAGTTCTCGTTTATTGTGAATGTCAGCTCAAAACTGGGGGCATTGTTTTTATTGCCTTCGTTCTTCTCGTTATATTCAACAGCCTGTTTAAGAGATTCTTCCACGTTGGTGTCCCAAAGGAAGCTGTCCTTTTCGAAAGCAAAGCTCTTATCCTCCGCCTTAACATTCAGAATAAAGTCGCTAATCATAGCCAGACATTCTTTCTCTGCAAGTTCCTTGGCATCCTTATAAACCCTGCCGTCCAGATTAACCGAACCCAACATAATGGGAGTTGAGAACACATAAGCACTCTCGTCAATCTGAGGACCGGTGGATTCTCCGCTATTCTCTGTCTTCTTGCATGCAGTAAGCAAACCTGCCATTGTAGCACACAGAAGTATTATGGAAACGAACATTACAAGGGGGGATTTAAAATTTCTTTTGAAAAAATCAGAATTGTGTCTTTTCATTATCTAAACCTCTTGCTATAATATAGTTGTTCACTTTAATTTTATTACCATACTATAATACAATATAGTTACGAAAAAATAAAGTGAATTACCAAAAATTTCTTATGGTAAAACTCCCAAACTTGCATTTTTCTCTTTGGCTTTTTTTAGCCTCAATGTTCAAAGAGGTGCAATTTTTCACCACTCAGGGAGATGTTTTGCACAATTAACTCAAGGAGATTAACAACAATGAAAAAGCTAAACCTCAACAAAGCCCTCTGTATCGGACTTTGTTCTGTTACGATTGCAGGCGCTCTCTGCGGCTGTAACACTGACTCTGTACTGTCAAAAAAAGAGAATCTTCTCTCGGGATACGAGCGCTCTTCCTCCATAGTCACATATGACTTTACATCGGGCACTACGGCTCCGCCCGAAAACTATGATGCATATTCTGCCGCTGTGACAGAATTTTCCATAGAACTCCTGAAAAACTCTATGAAATCAAATGAAAACTCTCTCGTCGCTCCCCATAGCACCGCTACCACACTGTCGCTGATTTTAAACGGTGCATCCTCATCAACAGGAACAGAAATCAAAAACATACTTGCCCCTACCCTGGATACACAGAGCATCAACAACTGCAACTTCTATCTCACCAGCCGACTCTCAACATTCAACACCGACACAAACGGTTATTTCAGCGAAAACTCCCTGTGGTTCGAGGACAAGTTCGATGTTAAAACAATGTATCTCCAAACTGTGGCTAACTACTACAATGCTCATATGGCGCGAACAGCCCTCTCGGACATTGATACCATAGATAAAATAAACAACGTTACCCACCACTCCACCAACGGAGTTATAGAGAGTATCATCTCCTCTGTTCCCGAAAATGCCACTGCTGTTTCCATAACCGCCTCTGCCCTTACCGATAACTGGCTGAACCCCTACACCACAGACCGCGTAAAGGAAGGCACCTTCCGCGGTACACAAAAAGATTCAACCGCTACCTTTATGACCTCAAACGAGCGATACATAAGCGAAAGCTACGCCACAGGCTTCATCAAGAGCCTGAAGGATACCCCCATAAAATTTGCGGCAATTATGCCCACAGAAGATATGAGCCTTGAGGAATTCGCCGAAACCCTCACCGCAAACCGTCTGCGTGCCATCTTGCTGGAAAGCAAAGCAACAAGCTTCTGCACAGCGACCATCCCCTGCTTTGACGCGGAGACATACACCTCTCTGGATGAAACCTTGAAAAACATGGGTATAAATAAAGCCTACAACGCAAAAGAGGCAAACTTCTCAGGAATATCTTCCTCCTCCGAGGTGCATCTCAGCACCGCACTTCTGGGTGCACAGGTAAGCCTCAGCCCCAACGGCACAACCAAGAGCGAAGCCTCCGCCCCCATTGGTGCCGCAGAATTCGAAGAATGTGATACCCGCCTCACCTTCGACCGCCCCTTCATTTACATCTTCTTCGACAACGAATCAGGCATCCCCGTGCTTATGGGATGCGTAAACAACCTGTAATAAATCAATTATAGTTGAACCACAAAGCCGTTTATTTACAACACCAAACAAAACGCCCCGACTTTTCCGTCGGGGCGTTTGCTATCAAATATCGGTTTTCCGATAATTGTTTCTTTACATTAATAAATATTATCCAGGAAAGCAGCACCGATGATGCCTGCATCGTTGCCCAGGGTAGCCTTGCAGATTACGGTCTGCTTGGGGTTGTGCTTGGTGTAACGCTCTGCCTCAATAAGTGCACGAAGAGGAGCAAGGAGAGTCTCGCCCTCGTTGGACACACCGCCGCCGATACAAAGAATATCAGGCTGGAAAATGTTGATAGTATTAACAAGACCGCATGCAAGGTAGGAAATCCACTCATCAACAACTGCCTTACCGTTGGCATCGCCTGCACGCATAGCATCAAATGCGGTTCTGCCGTTTACCTTGTTGATATCACCCTCGCACAGAGAGAGCATATAGGAAAAGTCCAGTTTCTCGCGGAGTATTGCTTCTTTTGTCAGGTTAATGAGACCTGTTGCAGATGCATAAGCCTCCCAGCAACCCTTTCTGCCGCAGGCACACTCTTTGCCATCCTTGACAATTACCATGTGACCCATCTCTGCGCCTGCATAGTTGGAACCGGAGTAAATTTTTCCGCCGATAATGATACCTGCACCGACACCTGTGCCGATGGTGATGGCAACTGCGTTCTCTGCACCCTTTGCGGAGCCCGCAAGAAACTCACCGTAAGCGGCGGCATTGGCATCATTCTCGATGATAACCTTCTTACCGAGGCGCTCCTGCATCATCTCTACGATATTCCAGTTGTGGAAGAAAAGGTTTGCGGAATACTCAATAACACCTGTCTCGGGATTAACTGCGCCGGGAACACCGATACCGATGCTCTGAATATCATCCATCTTGAGCTTTGCTTTCTTAACAGCAGCCTTTGCCACTTCTGCCATAGAATCACAAACCTCGGATTCGGGTCTGGGAACATTTGTGGGACAGTCTGCCTTTGCAATAAGATTGTAGTCCTTGTCAACAACACCTGCAACGATATTGGTGCCGCCCAGGTCGATTCCAAGTCTATACATAATAATCTTCCTTTCACGTTTTCAAATTGTGCTCTGTGCACTCATACAAGGTCATTATATCACAAACCGCCGCCGTGTTAAAGAGGAAATTTACGATATTTATGCGGTTTTTGAGATATTTTTCAAAAAAATTTCGTAACATTTTTAAAAATAGCAAATCAGTATTTGAGAGCATTTACGAGTATTTTGGAGATTTCGGGAGTTTGTATGTCGATACATTAAAATATTTAAGAAAAAGTGTTGACTTTGAATTACCCTTGTGTTATGATACTGGGGCAGTAAAAAAGTATTATAATTCAAGGAGGCTACGCTTATGTCAACTTTTATGGCAAAAAAAGGCGAGGTTGAGCGCAAGTGGTATGTAATCGATGCTGCCGGCAAGCCCCTGGGTAAAGTAGCTGTTGAGGCTGCAAAACTCCTCAGAGGTAAGCAGAAGCCCATCTTTACTCCCCACGTTGATTGCGGCGACCATGTTGTTATCATCAACTGCAAAGACGCTGTTCTCACAGGAAACAAGCTCACTCAGAAGAAGTGGCAGAGACACACAGGTTATGTTGGTCACCTGAAAGAGACAGATTATAAAACACTTATGGCTCCAAGACCCGAGAAGGCAATGGAGCTTGCTGTTAAGGGCATGATTCCTTCCAACTCCCTCGGTAGAGCACAGATGCTCCGTCTGCGTCTTTTCGCAGGTGCAGAGCACAAGCACCAGGCTCAGAAGCCTGAGGCTTGGGAAATGTAAGGAAGGAGGCACACGAAAATGTACGATAAGGCACCTTATTTCTATGGCACAGGTAGAAGAAAGAGCTCCGTTGCAAGAGTTCGTCTCTATCAGGGCACAGGTAAAATCACCATCAACGACCGTGACATCGACGACTACTTTGGTCTCGAGACACTGAAGCTTATTGTTCGTCAGCCTCTTGAGCTTACAGAGACAGGCGCAAAGTTCGACGTTGTTTGCAGAGTTGCAGGCGGCGGCGTTACAGGCCAGGCAGGCGCAATCCGCCACGGCATCTCCAGAGCACTGCTTCAGTATGACAGCGAGGCTCTCAGAGGCGCACTTAAGAAGGCTGGATTCCTCACACGTGATCCCAGAATGAAAGAGCGTAAGAAGTACGGTCTCAAGGGCGCACGTAGAGCTCCCCAGTTCTCCAAGAGATAATTTCTGCACAAGAGTTTATCCCTTGCAAATCGCACAAACAAAACCCGAAGCATTTCGCTTCGGGTTTTTCTTTTGCCTTTATTTAAGGTAAGATTATGTACTTGTTCTCGGCATTTAGTTACACAAAGCAGAATCTCAATACCAAGATTTGTTATTTCCTTAAAAATTGAGGCTGTACTGCAATGTAGCGGTACATCATTACAAGTCCCGTACTGAGAAGCGCTCCTCCTACTATATCAGAAAGCCAGTGTACCCCCGACAGAAGTCTGGCAACTACCATAAACAGAGTAAATGCCGCTATAATCCCCACAAAAATGTATTTAAACGCCCTTGCCCTGATGCGACGGCTTAACTCAATGGCGGCAGCAGGCATCACACACATCACAAGCATAGTTGTTGACGAGGGGTATGATGCTTCCAACCGCCCCTCTATGAGTACGGGTCTGTAATTGATAACAGCAAATTCAAAGAATATATATGCCGCAATAGTGACAATATACAGTCCTCCAAGGACAAACAAACTGAAATCCACTTTAAACAGATTTTTTCGCTTTATCCACTGCACTAGTCCCAGCATCGCAAAACCTGCTGCCACCGCAAACGGTACCAGTCCCAACCAATCCGTAACCGTATAAAGGGTCATATTAACTCCCGTAAGTCTGTGAAACGCTCCGTTAATGGCGGCAAGCCCCACCTCTGTCCCCTGTGGTCCGATGGGAGCTCGTCCTACAAAGCACACCATTGCTGTCCATATCGCAAAAGCCAAGAGCGCACCTGACGCAATGTAAAGATTTATTCTGTTTTCTTTCATAAAAAACGCCTCCTTTTAATGCTTTGGGTTTTCCACCCGAAAACATACTAAAAGAAGGCGTATATATCATCAAGAAACACTCTGTTACATCCGTGATACTCTCCGTATCATCGCCACTTAACAAGCATCAGAACCTTGATTATCAGGAAAATGAAGAGAAAAACTGCGGCATAAGGTTGCAGGCCCAATGTAAACAGCAGCACTCCCAGCACATTCAGCACCAAGGACACTTTGCTTTTCATTTGTATCCACAGTCGCTTGTTGCAGTTTTGCAGAGCAAGGGTCAGTATGCCCCACACCGCAAACACCACGACCAATGCAAAATATATGAACCTGATATAAGGTGAAACCTCACTCAATGCAAGAAGTGAAGCTTCTCTTATTACCCCATCGCCCCTCTGTGCGAAGAACGGCAAAAATAAAAGCATTAAAGCGCAAATATCAAGCAACCCGAAAACAAGGTCCCGGATGCGACGTTCTCTCTGTCTGTTGTCTTCCTCGGCAATGTCCAAAGCTTCCTCTGTGCTGAGCAACTCATCAATGGACACCGAGAAATAATTTGCAACCGCTTTCAGGGAATCTATATTAGGATACCCTCTGCCCGATTCCCACTTGGATACAGCGGCACGGGAAACATACAAAGCCTCGGCAAGCTCCTCTTGCGTAATGCCCTTCTTTTTCCGCAATTCCTGTAATTTTTCATTGAATTCCATAATTTATTTCCCTGACCTATATCTGTTCTATTCTGTCACCAGATTACCACACAAAGGGTATCAGGCGATATTTCACTTTTTTCTTGTACTCTGCATAGCCCTCAAGCTCCTGCAGGAGAAACTCCTCCTCGTCCTTGATTCGCTTTGCTATGATGAATGGATAAACCAAAAATATTGGAAGTGCAAAAACCGAACCCAAAACTATAGGCATTGAGATAAACAAGAGCAGAGTGACACTGTACATCGGGTGACGGACTATTCCGTAGAGTCCCGTGTCCACAACCTTCTGATTTTCCTGCACCTCAATGGTACGGCTGAGGTATGTATTTTCTCTCAACACCTCTGCATAAAGCACATAGGCAGCAAGGAAAGCCACTGCACCGACAATCTTCGCCCATGTGGGCAGAATGTACCACCCGAAGCGCACTCCGAGTCCTGCCACCACAAAACCTGCAATAAACATAAGACCGCTGAACTTTACAACCATATCCTGTGCCTTGCGCTTTTCCTTTGCATTAAGTCGGGACTTCAGCAGTTTTGGATTTTTAATCATCATCACAATTCCTGCGACAAACATAGGCACAAAAAGAATCCCCATAAGGAGCCAACCTCCGAAGAAGCCAAACGTCCCTGCAGGCAGAAAAATCAGCGTGCCTACCAGTAAAACACCTAAAACGAACTTTAGAATTGCTCCGAAAAAGAGTTTAGCTGTCACTCCTACCCCTCCACATGCAAATAATCATCAAACAGTAATGAAAATCGATATCTCTTCAATCATTCTCTCACTGATTCCCTTAATGTTAACAAGCTCATCAACAGAGGAAAAGTTTCCGTTCTCCTCCCGATAAGAAATTATCCTCTCTGCTGTCACAGGTCCTATATCGGGAAGCTTCATCAAAGTTTCCTTGTCAGCCGTATTTATGTTAATAATCAGCGACTGTGCCTCCCCGCTCTCTATCAATGCCGCCTTGTCAGCATCGGAAACATAGTATACCCGCGAAGCCTTGGGATTCTCGTCGATAAACAGCATTGCTACCCAGATTGACACCAGTAGAATGCCCGCCGCAAGAAGCAGAAATGCCTCGGGACGCCACAATTCACGTTTTCTGTCAGGAAACATAACCCCTCCGCAACAATTAATATCAAATAATAGTATCAAAGCAGCTTTTCAAGCTCCAGACACTTCCAGCTTTCGTCCCCTATTTTTACAAGTTCATCACTGTATTCGCAAAAGCCGAAGGTGGAATAACACCCAAAAGCGGGCAAATTACTCTCAAAGACGCCCAGAGTAAGCCTCTGTGCACCATAGCACCTGATAGCATAATCCTGAGCAAGGGTGAGAAGTTTTTTCCCATATCCTCTTCCTCTGATGCGGCTGTCAACAATGATATAGCCAAATCTGACGGTATCCTTCTCATCACCCAGTCTGCGCAGTACAATGTGACCTACAGCCACACCGTCCTCCTCCGCCATAAAGATACGGACATTTTCACCGTGATTGCTTCGGATAAGCTTGTATCTGCTGATTATGTCAGAAGGATTCAAGGGATATTCGCCGTATGTATCCGCCGACCACAAACGCAAAGCACGTTCAGAGTCTATCCAGGAAAGAATCAAATCTGCATCGGAGTCAACAAAATCTCTGAAATAAAGCATTATATCCCTCCTCAAATACTAATATAGCATAGCTTCTGCCAACATTCAAGTAACTAAAGCACGGGTATCATAATCCTCAAAAATCAAAACCACCCGTTGAACGGGTGGTTTGCACAACCCCTATAAGGGGTTTTTACAGGCTTAACCCCTGCAGCAGGGGTACCGAATGTTTGACAAC
>JAFQNJ010000034.1 GCA_017395925.1 Ruminococcus sp.
TCATCCACAAAGCAAGCCTTCTTCAGTTTGTCGGAGAGAGGAAGACCAACTGCGGCGGAGGTGGGGCTTACGTGCTTGAAAGATGTTGCACATACCATACCTGTAGCCTCTTTGATTTCCTTTACAAGCTGCCATGAGTTGAAAGCATCCAGAAAGTTGATGTAGCCGGGTCTGCCTGAGAGTATCTCAATGGGAAGCTCGCCGCCCTCTGACATAAAAATTCTTGCGGGTTTCTGGTTGGGGTTACAACCGTATTTAAGTTCAAATTCTTTCATTTCCTTATCCTCCCACTATTACAGTAAATGCTTGTTGATCATTCTGTTTTCTGTCTCGCCTGTTGCAAGGTCTACAAAACGGACATAGAGAGAAATCTTGTTCTGCTCGTTGAGGGCATTCCAGATAGTCTCTGTAAATTCGTCGATGTCACCCTCAATGCTTACTCTCTCGGGCTCGCCCATAAATGTGGGGATGGGGTTGCCGTCGGTAACGTAGGTGTGGATAAAGTTACCAACACCGGGAAGTGAGTTATATTCAAAGGTATAGCGGTTACAGGCTGTACCCTCTGCATCAGCGCTCTTGAGGATGCTCATCTTGTAGGTGAAGTCGCCCTCGTCGAAGGTGAGCATACCGCTGATTCTGGGAGTGAGGTTGGGAGCATCAGGCTCAAACTCTCTTGTACGGAGAGATTCCTCGAAGGTCATACCGTTTTTGAGTCCGTTGTATACTGTATCGGTCTGGTTGCCGTTGGTAACGATAAGGTTGTTCTCATAAACTCTGATGGGAGAGTAGATGATGAGTGAGGGGTCGCCTGCCTTCTCTGCATCGAAGGGATGGATGATAACCTCGTCACCCTCCTCCACAAAGATTCTGTTGCGGCTGTTTTCGCTTCTGCCCATAATGAAGTAAGCGGTGACAGCCTTCTTGCCGTCCTTTGACTTACCGATGATAATGCCTCTGCCGGGATATGTATTGCCCTCAAGCAATTCCTTGATGCTGAATTCCTGGTAAACGTTCATAGCGTTTCTCCTTAATCTGATTTGTAGTCTTGTATATTAAAAGGGATTACTTACTCTCAAGTATGCGTTTTGCCACAAGCTCGGTTGATGCGGGAAGAATCTTCCACTCTGCATTCTCAAGAATTCTCTTGCTGAGAGTTTCGGGGGTATCCCCCTCTTCTACTTCAACCGCCTTCTGCATAATAATCTCGCCGCCGTCGGGAATTTCGTTGACGAAGTGCACCGTCGCGCCCGAAACCTTGACGCCCTTTTCAAGGGCGGCTCTGTGAACTCTCAGTCCGTAGAAGCCCTCTCCGCAGAAGGAAGGGATAAGGGAGGGATGGACATTGAGGATTCTGTTTTTATATTTATCTGTGAAATTCTTGCTGAGTATGGACATAAAGCCTGCAAGCACGATAAGCTCCACCTGAGCCTTTTCAAGTGCATCAATAAGCCTTGCCTCGAACTCCTCGGAGTCCTTGCATTCGCTCTTGAGCACCACCTCGGTGGCAATACCTGCCGCCTTTCCTCTTTCCAGAGCATAGGCATCAGCCTTGTTGGAAAGCACCAGAACTATCTCGCCGCTTTCAATGATACCGCTTTTCTGTGCATCAATGAGAGCCTGAAGGTTGGTGCCTCCGCCTGAGACCATTACGCCGATTTTTACCTTGTCTCTCAGCATAAGATAACACCCTCGTTGCTCTTTGTGATTTCGCCCAGAATATAGGCATCCTCACCTGCATTTCTGAGAACTTCCAGAGCCTTGTCTGCATCTTCCTTTGCAACAACGATGCTCATACCAACGCCCATATTGAAGGTGTTGAACATATCTCTCTCGGGGATACCGCCCACCTCTGCGATAAGCTTAAAGATGGGGAGAATCTCTACATCTGCCTTGTTAATCTTGGCAGAGAAGCCTTCGGGTAAGCTTCTGGGGATGTTCTCATAGAAGCCGCCGCCTGTGATATGGGAAACAGCCTTTACCTCTACCGCCTCGATAAGTGCAAGCAGGGGCTTGACGTAAATCTTGGTGGGGGTAAGCAGGGTCTCGCCCAGACTCTTGCCGCCCAGCACATCGTAGGTCTTGGTAAGGTCTGCATTCTCAATGTCAAAGACCTTTCTCACCAGAGAGAAGCCGTTGGAGTGAACTCCGCTTGACTTGAGAGCGAGGATAGCGTCGCCCTCCTTGACCTTGGAGTTATCTATCATTTTTTTCTTGTCAACGATACCTACTGCAAAACCAGCCAGGTCGTAATCGTCCACGGGCATAAGACCGGGATGCTCTGCGGTTTCACCACCGATAAGAGCCGCACCGGACTGCACACAGCCCTCTGCAACACCGCCAACGATAGTTGCAATCTTCTCGGGATAGTTTTTGCCGCAAGCGATATAATCAAGGAAGAAGAGAGGCTTTGCACCGCAACAGATAATGTCGTTTACGCACATTGCAACGGCATCGATACCGATGGTGTCGTGCTTATCCATAAGCATGGCAAGTTTTACTTTTGTACCGCAACCGTCTGTGCCGGAAACAAGCACGGGCTCCTCCATACCTGTGGGAAGACCGAAGCAGCCGCCAAAGCCGCCTACATCGTCAAGGCAACCTTCATTTTTTGTGCGCTTGATGTGTGCTTTCATAAGTTCAACGGCTTTGTAGCCTGCGGTAATATCAACACCGGCTGCTGCATAGCTTTCGGATTTTGAATTAGTACTCATATCTTATTCCTTTCCATTCCAACAATATGTGCAGACGCTGTCTGCGGGAAGTCCTATTGCCTCTATCATTCCGTCAAGAGATTGGAACTCAAGGGACTTAAATCCCAGCTTCTCACAAATCAGACGGCGCATATTTCTGCCGCGCTCTGTGGTGGCTGATGCGTATTCTTCAAGATGCTCAAGTCCTGCTTCTCCCTCCAGCTCCACAATAATCTTACGGGAGAGTAGATCCATCTCGGAAGTGCTTGAAGAGAAGTTCAAGTACTTACAGCCGTACATAATGGGAGGACATGCGGAACGCATATGAACCTCCTTGGCACCGTTTGAATAGAGGAAGTCAACTGTTCCTCTCAGCTGTGTGCCGCGGACAATACTGTCATCCACAAAGAGGAGCTTTTTATCCTTGATAAGGTCCTCAACGGGAATAAGTTTCATTTTAGCCACCTGATTACGAACGCTCTGATTCTTGGGCATAAAGCTTCTGGGCCAGGTGGGAGTGTATTTGATGAAAGGTCTTGCAAAGGGTTTGTCGCTGTAGTTTGCGTAACCTATGGCGTGGGGAATTCCCGAGTCGGGAACGCCGCAGATAAAGTCAACATCCTCGTAGGTGCCGTTCTTCATCTCGTCACGGGCCATAATCTCGCCGTTTCTGTTACGCATAACCTCAACGTTCACACCCTCGTAGTTGGAGTTGGGATAGCCGTAATAGGTCCACAGGAATGAGCATATCTTCATCTTGTCCGAGGGAGCCTTGAGTACCTCCTCGCTCTCCGCGGTGAGGCGGACAATCTCTCCGGGACCTAAGTCCCTGACCTCTGTGTATCCCAGCTTCTTGAAAGCAAAGGACTCAAAGCTGACACAGTGTCCGTCTTCGTCCTTGCCGATGATAACGGGAATTCTGCCCATCTTGTCTCTTGCGGCAATGATATCACCCTGTGAGGTGATAATCAGCACCGAGAGAGAACCCTCAATTTTGCTCTGGGCATACTCGATACCCTCAGCAACGGTTGCCTTCTGGTCAATGAGGGTTGCCACAAGCTCGGTGGAGTTGATTCTGCCGCCGCCCATGGCGCCGAAGTGAACCTTACCGCCGTCCAGAAGTTCCTGTGCAAGGGCTTCCTTATTATTGATTACGCCGATAATGCTTATGGCGTACATTCCATTGTGTGAATAGATAAGCAACGGCTGAGGGTCTCTGTCGCTGATACAGCCGATGCAAACCTTGCCCTTTGTTGTCTCCAAATCATCCTCAAACTTTGTTCTGAAGGGAGTATTCTCAATGTTGTGAATATGGCGCTGGAAGCCCTCCGCCTCGTCAAAGCTTGCGATACCTGCACGGGAGGTTCCCAGATGGGAATGATAGTCCACACCGAAAAACACATCCACAACGCAGTCTCTCTTGGAAACTACTCCGAAAAATCCGCCCACTTAAAAGGCACCTCCGAAAATAAAACTAAATATCAATTACTCGAAAAAGAGGCGGGAAAGTGTCATGGGGTCAACATACTCGCCGTTCTTGTATACTCTCATATTGCCGGATGCAATTTCGTCAATGAGGAACACCTCATCGCCAACATAACCGAACTCAAACTTGATGTCATAGAGAGCCATACCTCTCTTCTGCATCTCGTCATCTACGATATCTGTAATCTTCTGTGTCATTTCCTTAACTGCTGCATACTGAGCCTGAGTCATAACGCCCAGAACCTCAAGACCGTCTGCTGTTACAAGGGGATCGCCCTTTGCATCGTTCTTGAAAGTCATCTCAACATAGTTGGGAAGGTCTGCACCCTCTTCAACATACTCACTATAGCGACGGAAGAAGGAGCCTACTGCCTTCTTGCGGCAGATAACCTCGAGACCTTTGCCGAAGGGCTTTGCAGGGAGAACTTCCATGGTAACATTGTCCATATCAGCGGATACATAGTGAGTCTTGATGCCTGCAGCCTTGCAAAGCTCAAAGAAATATACGGACATCTCAAGATTTACCTTGCCAACGCCCTCAATAGTAAGACCTACGGAGTTCTCACCGGGATCAAATACGCCGTCTTTACCTGTGCAGTCATCCTTGAACTTCAGTTCATAGTTGCCGTTTTCAAGTGCAAATACGTCCTTGGTCTTTCCTCTGTAAACAAGTTCTTTCATAGTTTTGTACCTCTCTTTATTAAAATTAAAAATATAAACTTAGATTATTAAAAAACTGATTCTGATTACTCTGCAAACTGTGCAGACACAGCCTTGTCCTTCTCAAGAACCTTGGCGGTAGCCTCAGCTCTGTAGGCATCGTACTTCTCACGAAGTTCTTCATCATATATCGCCATCATCTGAATAGACAGCAAGGCGGCGTTGGCGGCTCCGTCAATAGCAACTGTTGCAACAGGCATACCGGTAGGCATCTGTACAGTTGCGAGGAGTGCATCAACACCGTCTAAGTACTTTGATTTAACAGGAATTCCGATAACAGGCAGGGATGTGTTTGCCGCAAAAGCACCTGCAAGGTGTGCCGCCATACCTGCGGCACAGATAATTACACCGAAGCCGCACTCGCGTGCAGAGCGTGCAAATTCCGCAGCCTCAACGGGTGTTCTGTGGGCGGAGAGAACTCTCACCTCAAAGGGAACACCGAACTGCTTTAAGATATCGGTTGCTTTGCTGACAACAGGCAGATCGCTGTCGCTACCCATAACTACTGCAACTTTTTTCATTACATTTCCTCCGTTTCAGTAATAATATTACCAAAAATAAACAAAACCGGGCAGACCTCAAGTAATGCTCAAGGTCTGCCCAGGCGGTCGGCAAAATACGGTTTTCTGCTCCCACGTGGTCATCCACTAATCCGCCAGTTACAGAAAACATTACAACATCGTAATTATATCATCAAAACCCCTTCAAGTCAACAAATCAAGCCCCTCTCTGATGTAAATATTTCACTATAGTTCGACAAAGGTTTTGTTGAAATTAACAAAGACACCCCCGACCAAAGATACGTCGGGGGTATGCATAGTAATTTATTATCCGAAAACACCGTTATCTCTTGTAAATCAGGTGAGCAAAGAGCACACAGAGTCCGATTACCGCCATCTCGCAAACAGCAAGTATCATCACATACTGAGGAGTCACTCCCTCAAATCCGTTTACCAAAAGGGGGACTACAAATACCCACAGTGCCGAAAGGGTGCTGACTATTCCCGAAAGCACAGTGCATATACGTATTCTGCCCACTCTGCAGATAAGCCCCATAAGCAGAGCGTTGGCAAGTATCGCCACATTGGAGAGAGCAAAGGTGAGTATCTCGTTGTCGGAGATTTTTCCGAGGATTCCGCTTATCATAAGAACAGCAAAGGCGATTTCCACCACTATGAGAAGTACCATACATACAGTCCTCTTCACATCTCTGAAGAAGCCTCTGATGCGACCGCGGACTCTGGGAGCAGTTCTTATCATTCTGCCGAGGGCTTCCTCCAGTTCATCGTTGTCGGAGGTTTCCACCTTGCGGTTTTTGCGCTCTTTCTCAAGCTCTTCGGCACGTTTTTCGGTGAGGGTCTTTTCCCTTTGGGGAGCAGTCTCCTCTTTCACCGCATTTATATTTTCCTTATGTACTTTTTCCTCTGCAAGACCCAGTTCTTTCGCCGTAAAGGTAGTATCACAGAATTCACAGTAACGTTTCTGAAGGTTCAGAGAACCTCCGCAGTTAGGACAATTCATCTTATTTCTCCCTATCTGATCTATTCTTATCGGGTCAGTGTAAGTCACAGGCGTCTTACATACACCCTTGAATCCTCGCCCTCGATATCCTTCATTATATCAAAGAACTCGTAGCCGAATTTTTCATAGAGACCCACGTGATTTGTTGATATGTAAATATTCTTTATACCCTCTGCCTTTGCCAGCTCCTCCGCATAGGAAAGTAGCTTTCCCGAGTAATGATTACCTCTGTACTCGGGGAAGGTGTACACAAAGCCTATCCATGGTGTCAGCTCTGTAGGCTGAATGTCATCCTTCTCTGCAAAAGTGCAGAAGGAAATAAGCTCTTCGCCCTCCACAAGCATAAGCACTCTTGTGTTCTCCCCCACCAGACTTTTGAGGGTCTTGTCATTTAAGAGCGCATACAGATACTGTCCTGCGCCCCAGTCACTCTCTTTAATTTTTGAAAGCCAATACGGCTGATTTTCCGCACTGAAATAGTCTATTACCTTCATTGAAGCTACCCCTCTCAAAAGTGATTTAATACTATAAATTTCGGTTGCAAGCTGCTCTGAATAAATAAACAATCAGGTCTTTCACATGCAACCACTTCATTTAAATATTATATCACGCTGTAATAAAAAATCAATCGGCGAAACCTTGTATATCATCAATTCCGAAGGAATTGCATATCATCAACACGCAGTGTTGTATCTCATCAAGCCGCAGGAAATACAGCCTTCGGCTGATGATATACGCCTACGGCGATGATATACACGCTGACGCGTGATGATATGCCAAGCCTGCGGCTTGGATAAAAAA
>JAFQNJ010000035.1 GCA_017395925.1 Ruminococcus sp.
AATTACTTAAGCTCAACCTCTGCGCCAGCCTCTTCGAGCTTAGCCTTGAGAGCCTCAGCGTCATCCTTAGAGATACCCTCTTTGAGAGCCTTGGGAGCGTTGTCAACAACTTCCTTTGCTTCCTTAAGACCGAGACCTGTAGCCTCACGAACTGCCTTGATAACAGCAATCTTGTTAGCACCAGCAGACTTAAGAACTACGTCGAACTCTGTCTTCTCTTCCTCTGCAGCAGCTGCTGCAACGGGACCTGCAACTGCAACTGCAGCAGCAGCGGATACGCCGAACTCATCCTCTACAGCGTGTACGAGCTCAGAAAGCTCGAGAACTGTGAGGCCTTTAAGTGTTTCAATGATAGAAGTAATCTTCTCAGACATTTTAGTAACCTCCAATAATAAATAGTTATTTTTTAATTAATGTGGGGAGCAGATTATTCTGCTGCCTCTGTTGCAGGAGCTTCCTCTGCGGGAGCCTCTGCTACCTCTGCAGGAGCTGTCTCTTCAGCTGCTGCGGGAGCTTCGCATGCCTCTACGCCACCCTTATCAACGATAGCCTGGATAGCACGTGCAAAGCTTGCGATGGGTGCCTGGAATGCACCGAGAACGTTTGCGAGAAGGATCTCTCTGGAGGGCAGCTTGGAGAGCTCTGTGATTTTATCCATAGAGATAACCTGGCCGTCCATGTAACCGCCCTTGACAGTGAAGCCTGTCTTGGACTTGTCAGCAAAACCGCAAAGAATCTTTGCAGCAGCTACATAGTCGTCATCGCTGGTAGCGATAGCGGTTGTACCGGAAAGATGCTGGTCAAGGTCACTGAGACCTGTCTCGGCAAAAGCTCTTGTGAGAAGGGTGTTCTTGATAACTGTGTACTCAACACCTGCCTCACGGAGTTCTTTTCTGAGCTTGGTATCGTCTGCAACGCTGATACCTTCGTAAGAAACAAGCAGACCTGTGCAGGACTTATTAAGTCTTTCGGTAAGTTCAGCAACAAGCTGTTTCTTCTGCTCTAAAACTTTCTGACTGGGCAATGATTTCACCTCCGTTAATTTATAACGCAGTTCATAAAAAGAGCCTCTTCACAAAGGAAGAGGCGGGAAATACAAAATAAATTTGTAAATGCTTCTTCCTCGGCAGGTAAGGCATAAGCCTGTTACGCATAAATGCACCTGCTGTCTTTAGAACAGCGATTTTATATATTCATCTGCAAAGCAGTGAATAACCTGTTTTTCCGCAAAAGCGGAGATTAGCCGTTGTTAGCAGCTGTAGCTGTGAACTTGTTGGGGTTGAGCTTAACGCTGGGACCCATTGTAGAAGCTACTGCGCAGGAACGGATGTACTGACCCTTTGCTGCAGCAGGCTTAGCCTTAACGATAGCATCCATAAGAGTCTCAAGGTTCTCCTGAAGCTTCTCTTTACCGAATGATACCTTGCCGATAGGGCAGTGAATGATGTTTGTCTTGTCAAGACGGTACTCGATCTTACCAGCCTTAGCCTCTTTGATAGCCTTAGCGATGTCGGTAGTAACTGTACCTGCCTTGGGGTTAGGCATAAGACCACGGGGACCGAGGATCTTACCGAGACGACCTACAAGGCCCATGCAGTCAGGAGTTGTGATGAGAACGTCGAAGTCCATCCAACCTTCCTGCTGAATCTTCTGAGTCATATCCTCTGCGCCAACAAAGTCTGCGCCTGCCTCCTGAGCTGCCTTCTCGTTGTCGCCCTTGCAGATAGCCAGAACGCGAACGTCCTTACCTGTACCGTTGGGGAGAACGATAGCGCCACGAACCTGCTGGTCAGCGTGACGTGAGTCAACACCAAGCTTTACATGAAGTTCAACTGTCTCGTCAAACTTTGCGGTAGCAGCCTTGGTGCAGAGCTCAAGAGCTTCGTCTGTATCATATAATTTGCTTCTGTCGATGAGCTTTGCGCTGTCGACATACTTTTTACCGTGTTTCATAAGATTATTTCCTCCATTGTTAGGTGGTTAAGCGGATAGTTCCTCCCACCCGGATAAATTAGCGTGCTAATCAGTCTTCAACAGTAACGCCCATGCTGCGAGCTGTACCTGCGATCATGCTCATAGCACTCTCGATGGAAGCAGCGTTGAGGTCGGGCATCTTTGTCTCTGCAATCTTTCTGATCTGCTCGCTGGAAATCTTTGCAACCTTGTTCTTGTTAGGAACACCGGAAGCCTTGTCAATACCGCAAGCCTTCTTGATGAGAACCGCTGCAGGGGGAGTCTTTGTGATAAATGAGAAAGATCTGTCTGCATAAACGGTGATAACGACAGGGATAATCATACCGATGTCGTTCTTTGTGCGCTCGTTAAAATCCTTTGTGAACGCAACGATGTTAACGCCGTGCTGACCGAGAGCCGGTCCTACAGGCGGTGCCGGAGTAGCTTTTCCGGCGGGAATCTGAAGCTTAATAAAGCCGATTACCTTCTGAGCCATTGCTTGTTGCACCTCCAAAATTCGTGGTTGATGGCGGAACATTCAAATTCAGATTATGTTCCTCCCACAAGGGACTTTTAATGCCCCTCAAGTTTAAGAACGCAAGCGTTCCTAAATTACCTAACTGATTATTCCGTGAAGAGTTCAGCCTGATTCAGCTCAAACTCAACAGGGGTTTCACGTCCGAACATAGAAACTGTAACGCGGACGTAGTTTTTGTCGACAGAAAGCTCGTCTACAACGCCGATGAAATCCTCCAGAGGACCATCGATGATGCGGACAGTATCGCCGACCTTGTACGAGACCTCAACTACACGAGTCTCGACGCCCATTCTGTAAACCTCTGCCTCTGTAAGGGGCACGGGCTTGGAAGAAGGGCCGACAAATCCGGTACATCCGCGGATGTTGCGGACAACGTACCATGTTTCATCGGTATAGATCATCTTGACGAAAACGTAACCGGGATAGAGTTTGCGCTCTACCTCCTTGGTTTTGTCGTCCTTAATCTCGGTGACAATCTCGGTGGGAACCTTGACTTCGAAGATCATATCCTGAAGGTTTCTGTTCTCAACGGTGGTCATAAGATTGGACGCAACCTTGTTCTCGTACCCTGAATAGGTATGGACTACATACCATCTTGCCTCATCGGACACAGTCAACTCATCCTCTCAAAAAAAGTTAAGCCAAAACAGTGTTCGGATTAGCCTGCTTTGATGTCAATGAGACCGAGCAGTGCATAGAGACCCTGATCCAGGCCGTAGATGAAAAGACCTACAACAAGGATAACCAGCAGAACGATACCAAAGTTCTTGGTAGTCTGTGAGAATGTGGGCCAAGTGATCTTTTTCAGCTCGCCGATGCACTCACGAAGATACTTGAAGAATCTCGCAAAAACATTCTTTTTCTTTTTCTCAGCCATGTTTTGCCTCCGTGATTACTTTGTTTCCCTGTGCAGAGTATGCTTGCGGCAGAATCTGCAGTACTTGTTCATTTCAAGTCTGTCGGGATCATTCTTCTTGTTCTTCATGGTGTTGTAGTTGCGTTGTTTGCACTCTGTGCATGCCAGAACAATTTTTACTCTCATAATAACGGCACCTCCCGTGTTTTTTCGGAAATATTCCAGCCTCCCTCAAAAAGGGCACAAAAAAATAAGCCCCTTTTCCGAGGTAGAAACATTGTATCACAACTTTTTCAAGTAGTCAACACTTTTTTGCTAAAATTTTTCTATATGTGCCAAGTCTGTGATTTTGCACTATATAATAGTATATACATCCCATCCACATCTGTCAATTCGCCCTTTTACAGAGAGAAAATTTGTGATATACTTTAAATATTGAGAGGTGATTTTCATTGCACGTATACCCTGACTATTACAAGAACTTCAGATGCATTGCCCACAAGTGCCGCCACAACTGCTGTATCGGCTGGGAAATCGGCATTGACGAGGACACTCTGGCAAAATACCGAAGCACAGAGGGAACCCTTGGGGAGAGGCTCAGACAACACACAGACCCCGCAGATGCCTGCTTTATCCTGCCTGAGAGTAAACGGTGTCCCTTCCTCAACAGTTGCAACCTCTGCGACATTATCATTGAGGGCGGCGAGGAGATGCTCTCTGTAATCTGCCGTGAGCACCCCAGATTTCACACAAGTCTTCCGGGGAGAGTTGAATCGGGGCTTGGGCTGTGCTGCGAGGAGGCGGCAAGGATAATTCTCTCAAACAAATCTCCCGTGACCTTTATCTGTGAGGGCGGCGGGGACAACTGCGAGGATGAGATTATTCTCCTTCGGGACAGGATAATCGGGATTCTCCAAAACCGCAGTATCTCTGTTGATGAAAGAATTTCACGGATGCTCACCCTCTCAAAGAGAGAAGCTCCTTCGGGCACGCTTTCAGACCGGGCGGACTTTTTACTCTCACTGGAGAGGCTTAATGAGAGTTGGACGGATATGCTTCTGCTCCTGAAAGACAAGGGCGACGAAGCGGATATGAGCACCTTCGACCTCTTTATGAAAGAGCGTGAGTACGAGTACGAGCAGTTTCTGGTTTACTTAATCTACAGGCATTTCGCGGTGTTCTCCACCTTGGAGGAAGCCGCCTGCGTTGCGTCATTTGCGGCACTCTGCTATCGGATTATCAAGACTCTGGGTGCAGTTATCTTCGCTCAGAAAGGGAGTTTCACCCTTGAGGACCAAGTGGAGCTTGTACGGCTCTTCTCCTCGGAGGTGGAATACTCCGACGAAAACCTCACCGCGGTGCTGGAGGAATTATTCATTTAATGTTTACAGATTTTTGTCAATTCCGATATTGCCTTTTCCCCCACTATCCTATATACTTATCGAAAAATTCAAGGAGATGATTTTATGAATTGGGAAGAAATTTTATCAAATCTTTTTGAAAAATCCGTTGAATTCCTGTCAAGCTGGGGCATCAAGCTGCTTATTGCAATCTTTGTACTTATCATCGGCATCAAGCTGGTGAAGTTAGCCAGCAAGTGGATAAAGACATCCAAGAAACTTGACAAGGTGGACGACAGCCTGCGCTCGTTTCTGGCAAGTTTCTCAAACCTTGTGCTCTACTTCGTTCTGGTAATCACCGTGGCAATGATACTGGGCGTTCCTGCCACCTCATTCATCACCATACTCGCCTCCTGCGGTGTGGCTGTGGGTCTGGCACTTCAGGGCGCACTCTCCAACTTTGCTGGAGGGCTGATGATTCTCTTCTTCAAGCCCTTCAAGGTCGGCGACTACATTGAGGCATCGGGTGAATCAGGCACAGTTGTGGGCATTTCCGTTGTCTACACCGAAATTCTCACCCCCGACAACAAGCGAATTACCATTCCCAACGGCACCCTGACAAATTCCGTTATCGAAAACTGCTCCGCAGAGGACACAAGACGTGTTGACCTTGCCATAAATGCAGACTACGGCTCAGACATCAAGACGGTAAAAGAGGTTATCAGCTCGGTTATCGCCGCCCATCCCCTTGCCTTCAAGGACCCTGCTCCCATGGTGAGGGTTTCTGACCACGCAGACAGTGCTGTCACCTACACTGTCAGGGTCTGGTGCAAGAGCGAGGACTACTGGACTCTCCATTTTGATCTGATGGAGGGCATCAAGGAAGCCTTCGACAAAAACGGCATCAGAATCCCCTACCCCCAGATGGACGTCCACGTTACAAAATAAACACACATCAAAAAAGCTCTCCCTGCGCCAAGCGTGCACAAGGAGAGCTTTGTTATTTTACTCACAAATCAGATATGGAAGCACTTCTGAATCGCCTTGTATTCCCCGAGGACAAGCAATGTCTTGTCAGCGGTGAGAACCGTGTCGGGGGTAATGACCATGTTCATCTTTCCCTGATTCTTTGTTGCCAGAATGTTGATGTTGTACTTCTTTCTGATGTCTATCTGTCCGATGCTCATTCCTAGCCACGACTTAGGCACAGTCACCTCAAATATGGAATGTTCATCATCCAGCTTTATATAATCCAGAATGTGGTCGGCGCTGTATCGGATAGCGGTCCATTTTGCCATCTGCTTCTCGGGATACACCACCTCATCGGCACCGTTACGAAGGAGGAATTTCTCCTGAAAGTCCTGCTCTGCACGGGACACAACAAACCTTGCACCCAGCTCCTTGAGAAGGGACGTGGTCTCCAGAGAGCTCTGAAAATCATTTCCGATGGCAACTATGCAGACGTCATAGTTATCAACTCCCAAATCCCGAAGGAACTCCTCCTTGGTGCTGTCGCCTATCTGTGCATTGGTAACAAGAGGAAGCACAGCGTTGACTCTCTCCTCGTCACTGTCCACCGCCATAACCTCGTGGTCCAGCTTATTGAGCTGCTCTGCCACGTGACGGCCGAATTTTCCGAGACCTATAAGCAATATAGTTTTCATTTTCTTAAACTCCTTAACCTACCGTAATTTTTTCCTGAGGCAGCTTCGAGAGGCTGCTGTTTTTGCCTGAAAGTGCCGCATATATGAGGGTAAGTCCTCCTACCCTGCCAAAAAACATAAGCGCAATGAGGATTATTCTGGACCATAATGAAAGCTCGGGCGTAATTCCCAGAGTGAGACCCACCGTACCTACTGCCGAGGCGGTCTCAAACAAGCACTCCCCCAGAGAAAGCCCCTCTATCACACTTATCACACCTGCGGATAAGAAGCAGAGGGTCATATACATCACAAGGATAACCCCTGCGTTTCTCATCGCAGAATGCTCCACGCGTCTACCGAAGAAATGTGCGTCTTCCTTACGGCGGAAGGTAGCAAATGCGCTTGAAAAAAGCACCGCTACGGTGGTGGTCTTCATACCGCCTGCGGTGGAGCCGGGAGAACCGCCGATAAGCATCAGAATTATCATCACCAGCTTGCCCGTTCCTGTGAGAGCACTTAAATTCTCGGTGTTAAAGCCCGCCGTTCTGGGGGTCACCGCCTGAAAGAGAGAGCTCTGTATCCTCTGCCACAGAGGAAGCGACGAATATTCGAGGAAAAAGTAAATAATTGCAGGAACAACAATGAGTATGGCAGAGGTCACAAGTATAACCTTGCTCTGCATACGGTATTTCCTGAATCTCCACTTGTGGTTAAGGACATCCTCCCAAGTGAGAAATCCCAGTCCGCCCAATATAATCAGAAGCATTATAACCCCCGTCACAAAGGGATTGTAAGCATAAGAGGCCAGGGACTGAAACTGTGCATCTGGAGTGCCCATAAGGTCAAAGCCTGCATTGCAAAAGGCGGATATGGAGTGAAAGAAGGACATCCATACTCCCCGAAGTCCGAAATCCTTTACAAAAGAAGGCATCAGAAGCAAGGCACCTGCAAGCTCTACTATGAGGGTGGCTCTGAGGATAAAGCCCGTGAGCCTCACAATGCCGCCCACCTTGGGAGCCGACATTGCCTCCTGCATGGTGCTTCTCTGCATCAGTCCGATTTTTCTGCCCGAGAGAAGGGCGAAGGTCGCCGCCACCGTCACAACCCCCAGTCCCCCAATCTGAATCAGGGTTATTATCACACCCTGTCCGAAGGCTGACCAGTACGTGGCTGTGTCCTTCACGACAAGTCCCGTAACGCACACCGCGGAGGTGGCGGTAAAGAGAGCATCGGAGAATGGTGTCAGCACACCGCTTTTGGAGGATATGGGGAGCATCAGCAGAAGTGTGCCCAGAAGTATCACTCCCGCAAATCCCAGAATAATTATCTGAAAGGTGCTGAGTTTTTTCTTGATATGTAACTTGTTCGGTTTCTTTTCCATAGTTTCACTCCTGAAAAAGGAAAATCTCTCCCCACGCATCAAAGGGGAAAAACGATATATGTATTATACCACCCGAAAATGCAATTAACAATAGTAAGTTTTGAAAGACATTCCGACACTCACAGATTTCCTGTGGGGCGGGCGAAGTTTCTCTTGCCGCTCTGCAAAGAAAAAGCCATCGCTGCACCATTATTACACAAATTACTTCACCGCAGTTGCGAGAATATTTACATCAAAAATGCGGTGTGGTATAATGAAATAAAGTGAGGTGTGTTAACATGACAAGACCTAAATTTTTAGAACTATGCAACAAACAGAACATTTCACTTAATCTTGTTCATTTTGAAAATTCCGTTGCAGACGGATATTACATAATTAAAAACTATTCTCGCTGGGAAGTCTTTTACCGCGAACGCGGAAAAGATTACGATTGTATTGGTTTTCCCTCTGAAAGTGATGCATTAGAATATTTGCTTAAAAAGTTATTAAAGGCTTGACCGGTTTGGTCAAGCCTTTTGCGTTAGAATAAAGTAGTTATCCAATAAATAATTCCGTATATTACCGATGCCGATACACCATATACTATGACGGGTCCTGCGATGGTAAACATCTTGGCGCAAAAACCACTGCTGTCAATATAGGACACACGATTCTATCCGGGTTTATTCCCATTGTAACAACAAAAAGTATGGATCATCGTCTATTTCGCAGTCCATTGAATAACTTGCAATATATCTGACTCCACCGGTTTTCTCGTTGTAAGCAAATATCAGATAATAATAATAATCAAGGTCTTCGGCTTCATTAAAATCAAGAGTGTCATCTGTAAAACTCAAACAAGTCCATTCACCCCACCGAGTTTGTTGATTTGCACCTTCCGGATAATAATTATGAATTCGGGTTAATTCTTCAGCAAATTCTTTTTTCGGCAATACCCATTCAGCATAGACGTGAAAACTGGGGTCAATGACCTCTTCAAAATAGTAATAATATTTGGTGGTATCTAAAAATTTATTCGGTGGATACCAATTGGAATCTTTTTCTATCGCGCTTCTCGGTATGTTTGCAGGAAACAGCTTATATATATCATCTCCAAACATTTTCACACTGTTGCCCATAGTTAAATAATTTTTAGGGTTGTCCGTTTCAGAATAAATCGGAGGTATTAAAAACACCGATGCTGCGCCAAGCGGTTGTATAACTATCAAAAGTGCAAGTACTAAAGCAGCCCCTGCAATCCATCTATGTATTTTATGTCCTTTAGAATGAAACAGGCGCTTTCGATATAACAACAGAACTGTAATTGCCAATATAATGGGAATCAGTACATATATTACTCCAATATAATATGCAGGATGCGCATAAAACCGCGGAAACGGAAAATCTCTGTGGTAAAAAATCAACACACCAATACCAAACAAACTCCAAATCGCAAGTAAAATAATAGCAGGAATTCGCATCAGCCACTTTTCAATCCGCTCTCCTATTGTTTCTTTTTCGTCTGTTTCAGGCAGGGGCGTGTTCTCAATGCTCTCTTTAATTTTCGCGCAAACACTTTCCATTGTCACAGATTCTTGTGCAGAAAAACCTTTTAGAGCCTCTACGATTTTTTGTCCCATAACCACAGATTCCTGCTTTGCAGTCAGGTACTCAAGCAAGACTTCCCGTGCAGATTCTCCTCCTAACTTAAGTATCTTGATTTGTTCCAAAGAAAAATCAGCTTTTCGTAGCATTGCAATTTTCTCAAGACAATCTATATCTGCCTGCGTAAAATTATAGTTATTGCGTCCTGTATAAGATTTTTGATTTTCAGGTGTTACCAAACCATGTTCAATATACAACCGAACAGCTCGGTCCGTCAGACCGGTTTTTTCGATCACTTCTTTGATTTTCAAAAGAATCACCCCTTTTCAAAACGATTATAACAATTTACCCAGGGTAAATGTCAATAATAATTTATAAAAAAGTCAGTCCGTCAAAAGACGAACTGACAAAAATAATAGATTAAGCCGTAAACCACACTTGCACTCACGCCGTAGACAATAACAGGACCTGCGATGGTGAACATCTTGGCACCCACGCCGAGGATAAAACCCTCTGACTTGAACTCTATGGCGGGGGACGACACCGCGTTTGCGAAGCCTGTGATGGGGAGCAGGGTGCCTGCACCTGCGCGCTTGGCGATATTGTCAAAAACTCCCAGAGCTGTCAGCAATACTCCAAGGAAAATCAGGCTCACCGAGGTCAGGGTCTTTGCCTCCTCCTCGGGGAGTGAAAGCGAGGTGTAGACCTTGGTCAGCACCTCTCCCAGAGAGCAGATAAGTCCCCCCACCACAAAGGCGAATGTGCAGTTTTTCAGGGTGGGACTTTTCGGGGATTTCTCCTTCACCAGTCGGCTGTATTCTTCTTTTGACATCATATTAATCATCACCAACAATATCATTCCCTATATTTTCTTTAAATATTATAAAATTAACTGTTTTCTTTTTCTCAAGTTTGTTGTATAATTAGGATTGACGAAATATTGGGACTGATATAATGACTATACATTATCTTGACAATTCCGCCACCACGAGGGTGTCGGAGAATGCCGCAAAGAAGGCATATACACTGATGACCGAGGAGTTTGCAAACCCCTCCTCCCTTCATTCAATGGGTTTTCGCGCATCAAAAGAACTTGAGAACGCCCGCGACACAGTAGCATCTGCCTTAGGCGCCGAGAGCAGCGAAATCATCTTCACCTCGGGCGGCAGCGAGGCAAACTGCCTTGCGATACTGGGGGCGGCTCACGCTCACAAAAAGCGTGGGGGCAGAATCGTCACCTCCGCCTTGGAGCACAGCTCGGTTTATGACACTATGCTGCACCTTAAAGAGGAAGGCTTCGACGTGGTGTTCCTGCCCACAAAGGCAGGGGGCAAAATCGACATCGACGCGGCTTTTGAGGCTATCGACGAGAGGACCATTCTGGTCTCCCTGATGCACACCAACAACGAGGTAGGCATCATAAATCCTGTAGAAGAACTTAAAAAGATTATAAAACATAAAAACTCCCCTGCTCTTATTCACATTGATGCGGTGCAGGCTTTCGGCAAAACCGATATAAAGGTTAGCAGAACAGGTTGTGATTTGCTCACGGTTTCATCCCACAAGATTCACGGTCCCAAGGGTGTGGGTGCACTCTACATACGAAAGGGTGTCCGCATACTTCCCTTAACCTTCGGCGGCAAGCAGGAGCGGAAGCTTCGCCCCGGCACCGAGGCTCTGCCTCTAATAGGCGCGTTCGGTGAAGCGGTAAAGGAGCTTAATATCAAAGGAACCACAGAGCACGTCAGAGCTCTCAACACATATCTGAGAGAACAGCTTTCCGAGATAGATGGAATTGTTATCAATTCCCCCGAGGATGCCTCTCCCTATATACTCAACTTTTCCACCTGTGCGGTAAGGAGCGAGACTATGCTCCATCACCTTGCCGCAAGGGATGTTTTTGTCAGCAGCGGGAGCGCCTGCTCAAAGGGCGGCAAAAGCCACGTGCTTAAGGCGCTCTCTCTTCCCGACGAGGTAGCCGACACCGCCATAAGAGTGAGCTTTTCAAAGCACAACACCAAGGACGACTGCGATGCACTCATTGAGGGTATCAGAGACGGTCTTTCCACCCTTGCAAGAAGATAATAATCAAGAAGGTAAATATATATGAAAGAAATCGTACTTATCAAGCTGGGCGAAATCGCCCTGAAGGGACTCAACCGCTTCTCCTTTGAGGATGCACTGAAAAAGAACATCAAGAGTGCTCTCTACGGAGCAGGCTACTTCAAGGTCTCCATTGCCCAGTCAACTATATATGTAACTCCACAGAGCGAGGTGGATATGGACGAGGTCTGCGACAGAATATCAAGAGTATTCGGTATCGTCAGCTTCTCCAGAGCCTGCGTATGCGAAAAGAACATCGAGGACATTTTCTTAAAGGCTCCCGAGTATCTCGCCGACACCCTCCGCTATGCAAAGACCTTCAAGGTTGAGGCAAAGCGCTCGGACAAGAAATTCCCCCTTACCTCCCCCGAGATTTCAAGAGAGGTAGGCGGACTTCTCCTTGAGCATTTCCCCCACCTCACCGTTGACGTGCACAATCCCGAGGTGAAGGTTGTGGTTGAAATCCGCGACTTCGGCGCATATATCCACGCAGGTGCCGAGAAGGGTGCAGGCGGCATCCCCGTCGGCACAGGCGGTAACGCCGCTATCCTCATAAGCGGAGGCATCGACTCCCCCGTTGCCGCTTATATGCTTGCAAAGCGCGGAGTAAAACTCACCGCCATCCACTTTGCAAGCCCTCCCTATACCAGCGAGCGTGCCGAGGACAAGGTGCAGAGACTTCTTCGCAAGGTCTCCCGCTATGCAGGTCCCATTGAGATGATTACCGTTCCCTTCACCAAGATTCAGGAACGTATCAAGGACGAGTGTGAGGAGGAGCTCTTCACCATTATCATGAGAAGAATGATGATGAAAATTTCAAACATCATCGCCGAAAAATATGACTGCACCGCCCTCATTACAGGCGAGAGTCTGGGTCAGGTTGCAAGCCAGACCATCTCCGCCATTGCCTGTACCGACGAGGCGGCAGAGATGCCTGTGTTCAGACCCCTTATCGGTATGGACAAGGAGGAAATCATACAGATTTCCAGAAAAATCGACACCTTCGATATTTCCATAGAACCCTTCGAGGACTGCTGTACGGTCTTCACCCCCAAGCATCCCCGCACCAAGCCTGTGCTTAAATTCGTGAAGTACGCCGAGGAGGATGCCCACCTTGACGACCTCATAGCCGAGGCTGTGGAAAATGTAAAGGTAATTACCATAAGATAAACAGTAAATCCTTTTATCTGAAAGAATTTATATCCCGAAAAAATCAGAGGAGGAATGTATATGAGAACCGAATTATACTCCCTGCGGTTTGACAGGCAGGAGATTCTCTATATTGAACAGCACAAGCGCGACATCGTCAGGGCGCTTGACAAGGGTGCATCCATCCGTGTACTCTTCAAAACCGAAATAGACCCCACTCCCAGAAAACTCCGCAATGAGTTTGTGGACACCTTCAATACCGACAATCCACCGGAGTTCAATATCTACGCCAATGCCCTTGATACAAAGGACAGCAGCTCCTTCCGCAGACTCTTCACTCCCCTTATCACCCTTGTGGAAAAGGAACTCAAGGAGACCGAGGACCTGCGTGAATATTCCAGGAAGGCACAGCTTCACCTGAATATTATGCCCATTATGGTGGAGGGTCAGAGCTATCCTGCATACTGCTTCAGAATTATAAACAAGAAGCTTCTGGTGCTCCCCAGAATGAAATTTGTCAAAGGCGACTACACCGAGTATATGGTGAAGGCGGTTAACCTTGCCAAGGAAACTCTGCTTCAGGACATTGAGAAAAATCCTGCCGGCTACGTTATAGCAGAGCCCGGCACCACTCCCCGTAGAGAGACCCCCGTCAGGGAAACTCCCTCTGAAACAAAGTCTCCCGAGGCAAAAGCTCCCGAGGCAAAAGCTCCCGAGGCAAAAGCTCCCGAAGTTAATTCTCCCGAGGCAATGGTGGCCGATGAAAAGGTAACACCCGCTCCTCCCGTAAAGGTCAGAAGAAGTGACAGGGACACCGCAAAGGATATCCGCGAGGATATTCTGGCGGCGGTGAACAGCGAAATCCCCGCAGAAGCCGAGAGCACAGCGAAGCCTGCAGAGGCAACTGCAAAGGCAGAAGCCGAAGGCAACAACCGCAACGAGAGAGAATCTCACAAAGAGAAAACCCGCCACAGCGAACCCTCCCGCGATATCCGCGAGGATATTCTGGCGGCGGTAAACAGCGATACCCTCTCAAAGCCCTCTGCAGAGGAAAAAGAGAATTCCGAAAAGGCTCACGCCCCCTCCTCTGAAGACAAAAAAGAAAGACCCCGCAAAAAGAGAGCAAGAGAGGAAGCCCCTCAGCGTGATATCCGTGAGGATATTCTGGCGGCTGTGGGCAAGGATACCGACCCTATAAATGACAAGACCGATATCAGCAAAAACGCCGCTAACATTTCTAATTCAAAGGTTGACATAAACAAGCCCGAAATCAAAGGCGAGGATAAAAAGCCTCTTGAAAGCAAAGAGGAAAGCCTCCCCGAAACAGAGGATAAGAGCAAAAAGAAAAAAGGTTCCTTCAAGGACTTTATCCTCAGCTTCTTCCCCCACAAGGGCGACTCCGTCAAGGGCATCATCCTCAAGGTCGTGGTGCTTGTTGCCATTGCAGTTTTCTTCGTGGGCGGATATATGCTCCTTGACTTCTACCTGATTTCACCCTCTATCAATAATTCCGATATCACCGATATCCAGAACGTGTTCTATCAGGGCTCCACAGTTATTACCACCGACGCAGAGGGTAATGTCATTGAGACCACCGCAGAGAAAAACTGGGAGGGACTTAAGAAAATCAACGACGAAATCGTGGGCTGGGTGAAGATAGAGGGCACCGAAATCAACTACCCCGTACTTCTCCACGAAGGCGACAATGCCGATTCCCAGTACTACCTCTACAGAAACTACAAGGAGAAGCAGTCCGACTTCGGCAGTATCTTCGTTGACTACCGCTGTCCCGAGGGGCTCGAAAGCCGCCACGTGATTCTCCACGGTCACAATATGGGCAGCGACAACTCTATGTTCGGAATGCTCACCAAGTATCCCGGCAATCCCGATTTCTACAAGAAGGCGGCGCTGGTTGAGCTTGATACTCCCGAGGTTGAGGGAGATTACATCATCTTCGCCGTTATGAAGATTAATGTATCCAACGACAACAAGGCTATCTTCAACTACCTTATGGGTGAATTTGACAGCGATGCCCAGTATATGAACTTCATCTACAACATCAAGGAGCGTTCATATTTCGACATTGACGTCCCCATCAACGAAACCGACCAGCTCCTCACCCTCTCCACCTGCTCCTACGAGCGTGACAATATGCGCACCGTAGCTGTGGCAAGAAGAATCCGCGAGGGCGAGGACGTGACAGAATACATCAACTCCGTGAAGAAGGCAGCCCCCGCAAGCGAGGTTACCTCTACCTTCAGAAACGAGTTTGAAGAAGGCAAAATCGCCTGGTATGACAAGGACAAGGCTCCCGAGGGCGACGAGGCTCTGCCCTTTATGGAGCAGGCGGATATGTTTGTGGTAAAGTTTATGGACGCCACAGGCAAGAAGGCTATCTCTACCCAGCACGTTATCAAGGGCAAGGATGCCAAGGCTCCCGAGAACAATCCCAGAAAGGCCGCCGCTGACGGCTATTACTACACCTTCAAAAAGTGGGATAAGAGCTTCAAGAATGTAACTTCTGACCTTATTATCAATCCTGTATTCACAAAGCACAAGATTCCCGTGGTGGACGAAACCACCCGTCCCACCCAGACCGAAGAGGCAGTTGTTCCCGATACACCCGTGACTCCTCCCACTCCCGTCACACCCGATCCTCCCGAGGTAACCACACCTCCTGAAACCACCAATCCTCCTGAGACAACACCTCCCAAAGTCACCACTCCTCCCGTCACAACACCTCCCGAAACATCGCCTGCAACCGAGGCGGCAGCTCCTGCTTCCGAGGGTTAAGGACAGAGAAAAAAGACACATCAATTCCTGAAACGAGGGAAAGCCCATGAAAAGCGATCTGATTTTTTACCTTGCCAGACGTACCAGCTACTGCGAAAAAGCCCTGAGGAAAGAGCTCTCTGAGCTTTCCATCGGGCTCAATCAGGTAGCCGCCTCCACCACCGCAATGATGCTGGGCGAGAAGCTCTGCGAGTCCTTCAAGCGTTGCAACCTTGTGTTTATCATCGGCGGTCTGGGATTTTCGGGCAAAAACGGACTCACCGAGGTGCTCTCCAAGGCGCTGTCCGCCACCCGTGTCAACGTGGGCGACATCAGAAAGCTACGTAATCCCGAGGGCAAGCAGTACGGATACCTTATCCGTTGCGGAAAGCAGATTATTGTTGCCTTCCCTGACAAGCCCGAGGAGCTGTCCCAGATGTTTTCACAGGAGCTCAAGGACTACATCCGTAAGGCTTACAGCCTGTGAGTGCCCTTGAGCAGGTTGTCTGAACAGTCTGTCTGAGCAGCCTGTTTGAGCAGTTTATTTAAGTAGTCTATTGAGCAGTCTATAAAATAACTAACGCCGTCTTCCGCTTTGGGAGACGGCATTTTGTTTTGATGAGAGGCATCGGTGGCGCCTATGGTCAGAGGGCGGAGGCGGATTCTCGGGCGGAGGCGGATTCTCGGGGCGAAGGCGGATTCTCGTGGGGAAGGCATATTTTCCCACCTCATCCGTCACCTGCGGCGATACCTTCCCCGTGGGTCGGAAGGCTTCACGGGCGGAGGAGATTCTCGGGCGGCAGGTACGATTCAAAAAATCCTCCCATTGTTTTTTGAAGGTGAGCGGCAGGTCATTTCAATTCTATTATAATCGGAGGTTTTCTCAATACAAAAGCCGACAATGAATTTCATCGTCGGCTTTAATCTGTATTGTTAATTAGTTTTTCACATCTCCAATAGGGAAATCCACAGTAATACCTGCAGCCCACTTCTGAATTACTGTTGCATCCTTGACATTAACCTCACCGCTCAAATCTGTATCCGCTGCAAGGTTCTGAATATCGTCGAGCGTTACAAGGGAAGCAACAGCCTTCTGTATCAGTGTTGCGTCCCTTACATTTACATTGTCGTCACAATTAGCGTCACCTAAAACGTAAGTATTCTCTTTTGCATAGTGGATATTTATAGTTCTTCTCAGGCCGGTTTTATACTCATCACCAACTGCTCTGTCCCATTGAAATTGGGAACCTTCATAAAACACGTCAGTAAGAGAATCACAACTTGCAAATGTCCAACTTCCTATATATATTACACTTTCAGGTATTGCAATATTATTAAGTGCCCTACATCCTCCGAATGCTTTGTAGCCAATGGATTTAACCGTAGAGGGAATTGTAAGTTTTTCAAGTGTTCTGCCATTGTAGAAAGCATAATCAGCAATTACATTCGTACCATCTTTTATGTTGTATTCATTAATTTTATTAAAAGTATAAGATTCAATCCCTATCAAAGCTTTGTCTATATAAAGCACCCCGTCCTGCCAATTATCTGTATTGCTATAATAAGCGGTATCTCCGAACGCGTCTATACCTATGGTTATTACACTCTCAGGAATAGTAATATCCGCAAGAGAAGTGCAGCTTAAGAAAGCTCTGTCACCTATGCTTGTTACACCTTTGGGGATTACAATGCTTTTAAGAGAAGCACAAGCGGAAAATGCTGTTTCATTTATATTTGTCACTCCCGATGGGATGATGACTTCGTCAAGTGAAGAACAAACCGAAAAAGCACTGGCGCCTATACTTGTCACGCTCTCGGGCATTGTAACCCTTTCAAGTGATGAACACCAAGAAAATGCATGCTCACCTATATCTATAACTCCATCAGGAATGTCAACTTTTTTTAATGACGAACAGTTAGCAAAAGCAAATGTTCCTATATTTTTAACTCCTTTGGGAATTGTAACGCTCTCAAGAGCTTTGCAGTCGTAAAATATATATTCACCTATGCTTGTAACACCCTGCGGAATTGTGACACTACCCAGTAACTCACAACCATCAAAAGCGCGATCTGCAATAACCGTTGTGCCATCCTTTATCTTAAGTTCTCCGCTAACAGACTCCTTAGCAGATATCAACGCAGAATCTATATACAGCACATCATCCTGCCAATTCTCTTTCGTATTATAATAACCTGTACTACGAAACGCCGATTCACCAATATGCTTTACACTTTTGGGAAGTGTGATACTATCAAGTAGTTGACTCGAATAAAAAGCAAAGGCGCTGATATCCGTAACACTGTCAGGAATAATAATACTCTTAATTTTGATGCCGGAAAATGCATAAACTCCTATACTTGTAACAGTATCAGGAATTGTAACCTCGGTAATAAATCTGGGTGCAGAAATAACACTTCTGAATGCATTTGCACCAATAGAAGTAACAGGATAGCCTTCTATTGACGAGGGAATCTTTACTTTCGGCTCATCACTGACATAATCTGTAATTTCTACTTCCTCATTATCAATCTCGTATACAAAGCCGTCTTTTGTAACTCCTGTGGTATTTGCAGATACACTCACCACCGGACAAACACCAACAAGAATAAATATTGCCATCAACAAAGACAGAGTTTGCAAAAATGTTCGTTTTTTCATAAATGTCCCCTCCTGAAAAAGATATAAACTTTGCAACACCTCTGTGTCACAAAAAAATTGTATCACATCTCTTTGTCTATTACAATAGTCACACTAAACAAAATTCGTCCACTGCTTTGTCACATTTGCAAAAAAAGACCGCAACCAAATCGGCTGCAGTCTATCTGAATCTTTCATTCTGATATATTCACTTTGAATACTTACTCCGCAAGCTTTCCCTCAATATAAGGGATTACCTCGTCCTTATTAATGGAGAGCGGAAACGCAAACGCCTCACAGATGATTTTCTTGGAGGTGGATATCATCCTCTCGTCGTGGGCGAAGAACTTGCCTTTTTTAAGGAGTGCCTCCTGCTTTTTGGCAGTATAAATCATATAGAGGGAAACTATCAAAGCAAGGTCCTCCGAGGCGACGACCTCTTCCGAATACATTTTACGCTGTGATGCAGTATCCTGCCACTGTGCGGGGGATTCTTTGCTCTTTGCGATAATGGCATCTATCTGCTCCTTTTCAAGGGGTGCCTCCATCTGGGACACCAGCGCCTCGTTGTCGGCAGGAACGCACACCGTTAACCTCTCGTCATACACCGAGCGCAGGGCGTAATAATCCTTAAACTCCGTGCCGATTTTTTCTCTGCGGATTTCATAGACACGATAAACTCCGCGCTTCTTATATACTACATAATCTCCTACATTTACTGATAATTTTCCGCCAGTCAAAACCTAAACCTCATCTCATTTTTCGGTGGCACACGCCACTCTCTGATAATTGAGATTATACCATATTTCTACACTTTTTTCAAAAGGCATTATCACCAAAAATAGAAGGCTTACGAATTAACTTTTATTCATCAATTTGAAAGCCTTCAGACCCCCGGGAAAACTCCCGAAAAAAACTCTTTATTTTATCTTCATAATGTGTTAATATGATTTTGAATAGGGTTTTTGTGCCCTACATCTCCACCGACAAAGGAGGATATGTATGATTTACTTTGTTGAAGACGACGAAAATATAAGAGAGCTTGTGGTGTACACCCTCTCCACCGTGGGGCTTCCTGCCAAGGGATTTTCTCACCCCACTCTTTTCTGGGAGGCACTTGAGGAAAAGCTGCCCACCATGGTGCTCCTCGACATAATGCTCCCCGAGGAGGACGGTCTTTCCATCCTCAAGAAGCTCCGCTGTGACAAAAAGACCGCCAAACTTCCTGTTATTATCCTCACCGCCAAGGCTGACGAATACGACAAGGTCAAGGGCTTTGACCTTGGGGCTGACGACTATGTGCCCAAGCCCTTCGGAATGATGGAACTGGTGGCAAGAATCAAGGCGGTGCTTCGCCGCAGCGAAGAAGCATCACCGAAATCCGACATTTTTGAAATAGGCGCACTTTATGTATCTCCCCAAAAGCACAAAGTCAAGGTAAACGGCGAAAGAATCGAGCTCACCTACAAGGAGTTCGAGATGCTCTGCTACCTTCTGGAGAACAGGGATATGGTGCTGTCCCGCGACCAGATTCTCAACCACATCTGGGGATATTCCTTTGACGGCGAGAGCAGAACCGTGGATGTCCACATCAGAACCCTCCGACAGAAGCTGGGAGTAGCAGGGGAACTTATCACCACCGTCCGCGGCGTAGGCTACAAAATAGGAGAATAACAAATGAAAAAACGTATCTTTTACGGCACCTTCCTCACCTGCGTCACAGCAATCCTCCTGTGCATAGTCATTGTTTCGGGAGTATTCTACACCTACTACGCCTTCACCCAAAAGAACAACCTCTTCACCGAGTTCACCTATCTTCTGCATATGGCAGAGAGCCACGGCACAGAACACATCGACTCTCTGGATACCTCCGACCGGATAGTTATCGCAGACAGTCTGGGAGATATCATCATTGACGGCAAAGAGTCCGAAAAATTCAAAACTCCCTTTGAAAAGAGAACCGAGTTTATTAATGCCGCAGAAACTTCCCCGCAGTATACCAAGAGGTATCTTACCATCTATACAATGCAGAACTGCGTATATCAGAAGCTTTCAAACGGCAATATTCTCTGCCTGTATAACACCTACAACACCTATCTCTCCTTGGTGACTACCCTAATTCCCTACATTCTGGGAATACTGCTGATTTGTGCACCTGTGTGTCTGTTGCTTTCAAAGAAGCTCTCCGACAGTATTGTAAAGCCCGTGTATGAAATCAATCTGAGAAACCCCGACAAAGAAAAAATCTACACGGAATTTCATCCTCTTATCGACAAAATCAACGACCAGAATCAACGGCTTCTCAGTCATCTGCAGAATATTTCGGAGGAGCACGAGCTTCAGGACAAGATGCGTCGGGAGTTCACCGCCAACGTATCCCATGAGCTGAAAACTCCCCTGACCTCCATTGCAGGCTACGCGGAGATTATGCGTGACGGACTTGTAAAGGACGAGGACATCAAACGTTTCTCGGGCAAAATCCATGACGAGTCCATGCGAATGATTGCCCTTGTGGGTGACATTATAAAGCTCTCGCAGCTTGACGAAAACGAAATCAATGTGAAAATCGAGCGAATCGACCTCTACGAGTGTTGCCGCGCGGTGGTGGAGAGTCTGGAGCATCAGGCGAAAACGAAGAATGTCACCGTCACCCTCTCAGGCGACAAGGCACAGATTAGCGGTGCCGAGGTGATTATCGAGGAGATAATACACAACATCTGCGACAATGCCATCAAGTACAACAAAGAAAACGGTAGGGTGGATATCCGTATCAATCAGTGCATCGACGGTGTTGAACTGTCCGTCAGGGATACGGGCATCGGCATCCCGAAAGAAGACCTTGAACACGTTTTCGAGCGATTCTATCGGGTCGACAAGAGCCACTCCAAGGAAATCGGCGGAACGGGACTGGGACTTTCCATTGTCAAGCACGGAGCGAAATTCCACAATGCCTCCATCTCTATAGACAGCGAGCTGGGCAAAGGCACCACCGTGAGACTCCTTTTCTGATAAAAGCACCGTGGCACTGTGCAAATTTCACGGCAAAATAATGCCACGGCAGAATATAGTATAAGACGATAAGGCGGCTTTCCTTTTGGGTGAGCCGTCTTTTTTGTACCCTTGCCACGGGTGCCTCCCCTACATTTACCTATTACCTCTTCACTATTACCTCTTACCTCAGCATCTTACCTCTTACCTCAACTCGCCTATTGATTTTTACAAAATTTTACATAGATTTAACATTTCCCTATCACCGATTTTACATCGCTTTGTTATATTAAATTTAAATAAAATGTAAGATAAACGCAAAATCTGAAAGGATGTGCTATTTTATGGGACTTTCTGATATATTCGCGCTGATTACCGGTCTTGCACTTTTCCTCTTTGGTATGAACGCCATGGGCGACGGACTCAAGAGGGTTGCAGGCAGCAAGCTGGAGACCGTTCTCTGGAAGCTCTCCTCCACTCCTCTCAAGGGTGTGGCTCTGGGTACAGGTGTCACCGCGGTTATTCAGTCCTCCTCTGCCACCTCTTGCATGGTAGTCGGCTTCGTTAACTCGGGTATGATGACCATTGCACAGGCAATCGGTATCATTATGGGTGCCAACATCGGTACCACCGCCACAGGCTGGATTCTCTCCCTCTCCGCAGTTGACGGCGGCGGCGAGGCTTGGTGGGCGGAATTCCTCTCCACCGCATTCATCAGTGCTATATTTGCCCTTATCGGAACCTTGATGACAATGCTCTCCAAAAAGTCTACCATAAAGCACACAGGCGAGATTATGCTGGGCTTTGCCGTTCTTATGAGCGGTATGAAAATGATGAGCGGCGCTATGAGCGGTCTCAAGGACAGCCAGGCATTCAGCGATATGATGACCTCCTTCTCCAACCCCTTCCTGGGTATTCTGGCAGGTACCATTATCACCGCAATTCTCCAGAGTGCTTCCGCTTCCATCGGTATTCTTCAGGCTCTTGCTGACTCGGGTGCTGTCAATAATACCACCGCACTCTATCTCATTATCGGTATGTGCATCGGTGCTTCTATGCCCGTTCTCCTCTCTGCAATAGGTGCCACCACCAACGGCAAGCGCGCATCCATTATCTATCTGATATTCAACTCTCTGGGTGCTCTTATCCTGACCCCCGTTTGGTTCGGTCTGGATGCCGCATTCCAGTTCCCCCTTATGGACCTTGAGGCAAATGCATTCAGCATTGCTATGGTAAACACCGTGTTCAATGTTGCCACTACGGTGATTCTCCTGCCCTTTGTCAAGCTGTTCGACAAACTGGTGTGCTTCCTCATCAAGGACAAGAAGACCGACCAGGAGGCAAATATTCTGGACCGTCTGGAGGAAAGATTCCTCACCCACCCTGCCATTGCTATTGGGCAGAGCCGCGACGTGCTCTACTCTATGGCAGAAAAGTCCGAGCGAAACCTCTCCCGCGCCATTGCTTTGCTCAAAAATTTCAGCGACGAGGAGTATCAGGTTGCACAGGAAAAAGAGGAAATCATCGACAACTACGAGGACAAGCTGGGCTCCTATCTGGTTAAGATTACCGCCCTCGACCTCACAGCTCCCCAGAGCCGTGAGGTGTCCAAGTTCCTGCACACCATCGGCGACTACGAGCGTATCGCCGACCACGCAGTGAACATCTCCCACGTTGCCAAGGAAATCCACGACAAGAAGCTGGTGTTCTCTCACGAGGCGTACCGCGAGCTTGATATCCTTGCCGCCGCTGTAGAGGAAATCGTCTCCCTCTCCGTGAAGGCATTTGAAGGAGACAACATTCAGGATGCCTACAGAGTTGAGCCTCTGGAGGAGACCATCGATATGCTCTGTGACGAGCTGAAACTCCGTCACATCAACCGCGTTCAGAACGGCAACTGCACTCTGAATCAGGGCTTTGTATTCTCCGACCTCATCACAAACTACGAGCGAATCGCCGACCATTGCTCCAACATCGCTGTTGCTCTCATTGAGCTTGCCCACGATGAATACGACATCCACGCATACTTAAGCGACGTCAAAGAGCACAAGAGCACCGACTTCATTAACCTCTTTGATGAATACAAGGCAAAGTACGCTCTCTGATAAATCAAATACACACAACAAAAGCCGATGCATCAACGCATCGGCTTTTACTTATTCTTACTGAAAAATTCTACTGACAAATTCTTACTGCAAATCCAGTTTATCAATGATTTTTCTCACGGTTTTCTCAATGGTACCCGAACTCACATTCAGAGTGATATCCGCGTATTTCTGATAAAAAGCGCGGCGGTATTCATACAAATCCCGAAGGCTCTCCCCTTCTCTGAAGGTGATGCCTCGGGTCTTTATATTTTTAACCCGCCTTTTAAGCTCAGGGTAGCTTACGTCGATGAAGACTACTTTTCCCAGAGACTTAAGGTTTTCCATTGCATCGGGGTAGAGCACCATGGAGCCTCCTGTGGCAATGACGCAGTTGTTGCTCCTGAGATTCTTGCCCACGTCGCTCTCCACCTTGGAGAAATATTCTAGACCGCGGCTCTCAATAATATTCTGGAGCTTGTCCTTCTGCGAGGCACAGATAATCAGATCCGTATCAATGAAGTCCATTCCCAGAGCCTTGGCAAGCAATACTCCCACCGTACTCTTTCCGCAACCGGGCATTCCGATTAAAACGATGTTGCTCATCATTGCTCCTTCACGACCTGCTCAAATATGGGGGCAATGGTCATATTGCAATGAACCTTCGAGAAGTCAAGTCCCCATCCGACGAACTTGTAGGAGCAGTAGTCATTCTCGGGCTTGGTGGGGTCTTCGGGAGCAACCGCCGCGTGTCCGTGATAAACGTTCTGGGTGCTGAGGATGGTGCCGTCGTAGTTAACGAAGGTGACGGTGTAGGTTTTGTTGCCCTGAACGCTTACCAGCCACTCGCTGCCCTGAGGCTCCTCTGCGCCGTCATACCACGAGATATTGCCCTTCTGATACTCGGTCTTGAAGGTAGTGAGCTCGGGTCTGGGAACACCTGTGGAGTTGTGATGCACCTCGGGCCATACGGGGTTGGGATTCAGGGTTGCACCGCTTACATAGGCAGAAGCACTCTCGCCGGGGCGAAGTTTCCTTGCCACCACAACGGTTCTGAAGTCCGTATACTCGTAGGAGCAGGTGGAGAGGGTGATAATCTGGTCGTTTTCGTTGATGGGTACGGGAACGTCGAAGAAGGAGCGTTCCTTCACGTTGTAAACATAGTTCATGAACTGGGCATCGCTGCTGAAGTCGCCCATGAGATAGTTGAAGAAATCGCCGTGGCTCTCCAAGGTGTTGGTCTTGTAAACCGCGAAGATAATCCACTGCTCGTTGCCTGCAGGTGTGTTAAAAAACAGAGTGGGGGCGGACTTGTAGAAGGAGAGGTCGCCCTGATACTTGCCGTATTTAAGCAGTGCACCATACATGGAGCCGTCGTTCATATTGTGTCCGTGAGTGATTATGTTCTGACTGTTCACGCTATTAGAGCTTCTGTAGTCAATGAACACACTTCCTGCAAAGAGGTAGGATTTGTCATAGTTGCGGTGGAGGTAGTACTGATATCCCACGCCGTCCCCATCGTGTCGAAGCACCGGGTAGTTGACGGTGGTGCCGGGGATATTGATCCAAGCCTTGATTTCGCTGTTGATGCCTGCAAGCTCTGCCCAGTCCTGCTTGATGTAATACACCTTACCGTCAGGAGTTGTGGGCTCGGTATTCTCCGAGGTCACCTGTGTGGGCAAAGTGGTGGACACGGTGGGAGCCGCCTCGTCGGGAGTTGTAGGAGTTGTGTCAACTCCGCACTTGTCCACTATGAAGCACGCCGCAACCACCGCCACGGCAATAAGTACCAAAGACAGCACCGCAACGGTTACTATATTGATGATTTTTTTAGTTGTGGAATTATTCTTGCCCTTGTCCGCCTCATTCTGCGGAAGGTCAATTCTCTCTTTATTCTCTTCCATATTCTCACCCCATCGAGCGTTAAAGTTTCGATACATATTCATTCTACCATATTTCTTCCCCCTTGTAAACCACAGAAAGCACCGAGGACTTGGTTTTTACAGTTTTTTCACATTCTGCCCGGTGCAGAGGCACCGAGAAACAGTATGGGCTGAGAACTGAATTATGAGGGGCTACTGCTTATTAACTTTTCATATTACCTATTACTTCAACTTGTCGCCACACATAGAGAATTGCCGCAAGAGGACAAAAAAGTCCCCGACAAAAAGTTCGGGGACTTAACAGATATTAAATTATTCCTCTTTTGTCCTTCATCAGAGGATGATAGAGGTACCTGTCATCTCTTCGGGCTGGGGAAGTCCCAGAATACGGAGCATTGTGGGTGCGATATCTGCCAGAACGCCGCCCTCGCGGAGTTCACAGGGATAACCCACAACGGAGAACTTGACGGGATTTGTGGTGTGTGCGGTAAAGGGTGAGCCGTCGGTATCCACCATTCTGTCGGCGTTGCCGTGGTCAGCGGTAATGAGAGTGACGCCGCCCATCTTCTCGATGGATGCCGCCACCTTGCCCATACAGGTGTCAACTGCCTCGACAGCCTTGACTGCGGCATCAAAGTCGCCTGTGTGACCTACCATATCGCAGTTTGCGAAGTTGAGGATGATAACATCGTACTTGCCGCTTTCAATAGCCTCACAGCACTTGTCGCAAACTTCATAAGCACTCATCTCGGGCTGCATATCGTAGGTTGCAACCTTGGGAGAAGCCACAAGGATTCTGTCCTCGTTGTCGTAGGTCTTCTCAACGCCGCCGTTGAAGAAGAAGGTTACGTGAGCGTACTTCTCGGTCTCGGCGATTCTCAGCTGTGTGAGACCCTTTGCGGAAATGTACTCACCGAAGGTATTGGTAAGGCTCTGGGGCTTGAATGCAACCTGAACATTAGGCATAGTTGCATCGTACTGTGTCATACAAACGTAATTAAGGAGGAAGAAGCCGTTTCTTCTCTCGAAGCCGTCGAATGCCTCGTCAACGAAGGTACGGGTAATCTCTCTTGCTCTGTCGGGGCGGAAGTTGAAGAACACGATGCTGTCGTTTGCACCGATTGCCTCGCCGCCCTCAACTACTGCAGGGATAACAAACTCGTCGGTAACGCCCTCTGCGTAGGAGTCCTCAACAGCCTTCACTGCATCGGATACCTGAACGCCCTCGCGGAGCACCATGGCGTCGTAAGCCTTCACAACGCGCTCCCAGCGGTTATCTCTGTCCATAGCGTAGTATCTGCCCATTACTGTGGCAATTTTGCCCACGCCGATTTCATCGAGCTTCTCCTGACAGGCGGCTACGAAATCTCTACCGCTTGAAGGGGGAACGTCTCTGCCGTCGAGGAAAGCGTGGATATATACCTTCTCAAGACCCTTGCGCTTTGCAAGCTCTACGATTCCGTAGAGATGAGTGATGTGGCTGTGCACACCGCCGTCAGAGAGAAGACCCATCAGGTGAAGTGCTGTGCCGTTCTTGACTGCATTGTCGATAGCGCCACAGAGAGCCTCGTTCTCGAAGAAATCGCCGTCCTTGATGGACTTGGTGATTCTGGTGAGCTCCTGATATACAATTCTGCCTGCGCCGATATTGGTGTGACCTACCTCGGAGTTACCCATCTGACCATCGGGAAGACCTACGTCCATACCTGATGCACCGATAGCGGTGGTGGGGTTCTCTGCGAAGAGTCTGTCCAGATTGGGAGTATTTGCGGCGGCGATAGCGTTGCCCTTCTCGGGAGCAATGCCGAAGCCGTCAAGGATACATAAAATAAGAGGTTTTTTCATATTTTCATCTCCTGATTAGAAACTCACATCCGCGAGGTCTCCCCCACGGATGCAATGATAAATTACCGTATAAAATTACTTGGAAGCAGCAGAGACGATTTTTGCAAATTTCTCTGCAACAAGGGATGCGCCGCCGATGAGACCGCCGTCAACGTTAACCTTGGAGAGAAGCTCCTCAGCATTGCCGTCGTTCATGGAACCGCCGTACTGAATGGTGGTAGCCTCTGCTACCTCTGCATTGTAAAGACCTGCGATAACGTCTCTGATGATGCCGCAAACCTCGTCAGCCTGGTCAGCAGTAGCTGTAAGACCTGTGCCGATAGCCCATACAGGCTCGTAAGCGATGATGATTCTCTCCATCTCCTCGGCAGTAACGCCCCCCAGTGCAATCTTTGTCTGCATTGCGCAAACCTCTGCGGTAACGCCCTGCTCTCTCTGCTCAAGGTACTCACCTACGCAGAGGATAACTGTGAGACCTGCCTTGAGGGCTGCCTTTACGCGCTTGTTAACGGTTACGTCTGTCTCGCCGAAATACTGACGACGCTCGGAGTGACCGATGATAACATACTCAATGCCCATAGCGGAGAGCATCTGTGCGGAAATCTCGCCTGTGAAGGCACCGGACTCTGCCCAGTGGCAGTTCTCTGCACCGATTTTGATGTTTGTGCCTTTGGTAGCCTCCTGTGCTGCATAGAGGTCAACGAAGGGTACGCATGCGATAACGTCGCAGTCTGCGTCCTTAACCAGAGGAATCATAGAGGTGAGAAGCTCTGCGCCCTCTGCGGGAGTTTTGTTCATTTTCCAGTTACCTGCGATAACTGTCTTTCTTGTAGCCTTGTTCATTTTGTGTCGTCCTTTCCGTATTATGTGTAAGTATTAACATAGCATTGGGGCGGATTACTCCGCCCCTTGTATTAAAAGTTCTGATTATTTGTCAGCAATTACTGCTACACCGGGGAGAACCTTACCCTCGAGGTACTCAAGGGATGCACCGCCGCCTGTGGAGATGTGGCTCATTGCATCAGCAAATCCAAGGTTGATAACTGCTGCTGCGGAGTCGCCGCCGCCGATGATGGTGGTAGCATCTGTCTCTGCAAGAGCCTTTGCAACTGCGATGGTACCGTTTGCGAAAGAGGGGTTCTCGGAAACGCCCATGGGTCCGTTCCAAACAACTGTCTTTGCGCTCTTTACAGCCTCAGCAAACATCTCTGCTGTCTTGGGACCGATATCGAGACCCATAAGGTCCTCGGGAATCTCATTTGTGGGAGCGATGGATGTCTCAACGGGCTGGTCGATGGGATCGGGGAAGTCCTTTGTGCAGGTTGTGTCAATGGGAAGCATAAGGGTCTTGCCCAGAGTCTTTGCCTTCTCGATCATCTCAAGGCAGTAGTCGATCTTGGTGTCATCAACAAGGGATGTACCAACGTTGCCGCCCTGTGCCTTGATGAATGTATAAGCCATACCGCCGCCGATGATGAGAGTGTCGCACTTCTCAAGAAGGTTGGAGATAACGTTGAGCTTGTCTGCAACCTTTGCACCGCCGAGGATAGCAACGAAGGGTCTGACGGGATTCTCAACAGCATTGCCGAGGAAAGCGATTTCCTTCTGCATCAGGTAGCCGACTGCTGTGTCCTTGATGTGCTCTGTAACGCCTGCGGTGGAGCAGTGTGCACGGTGAGCAGAACCGAAAGCATCCATTACGAAAACATCTGCAAGAGATGCAAGCTCGGAGGAGAAGGGCTCAAGATTCTTGGTCTCTTCTGCTCTGAAACGGGTGTTCTGGAGAAGAACAACGTCACCCTCCTGCATAGCCTCAACAGCCTTCTTTGCGTTCTCGCCCACAACTGTGTCGTCATTTGCGAAAACAACCTCTTTGCCCAGGAGCTCGGAGAGGCGGACTGCTACGGGAGCCAGAGAGAACTTCTCCTCGGGGCCGTTCTTGGGCTTGCCGAGATGTGAGCAGAGGATGAGCTTTGCGCCGCCCTCAAGAAGCTTCTTGATGGTGGGGAGAGCTGCTGTGATACGGTTGTCGTTGGTGATAACGCCCTCTTTGAGGGGAACGTTGAAGTCACAACGGCAAAGGACTCTTTTGCCCTGTACGTTAATGTCGTCGACTGATACTTTGTTGAGATTCATAGTCAAAAACCCTTTCATATTTAATAGATTTAATAATAGTCACACTTTGTTAAATTCTAAACAAACTTAACCTTATAAATTATATCAAAAGAATGTCCGCTTGGCAAGTGTTTCCTGCGGATTTTACCATTTTTATAGTATTATTTTTGACATTGGGTGAAACAATATGCAAAATAGCAATTTTCATCTTTTATCAAGAACTTTTTGCCGCTTATGTTGACGCTTCATCCCATGAGTGGCGGTGAAGCTCTCCGCGGGTCAGAAGACGGGGATAATTCCACTGGCGCAGAGTCTCATAGACCGCTATGGCTACGGAGTTTGAGAGGTTGAGGCTTCTTGCCTCTGAGAGCATGGGAATACGCACACAGCTTTCCTTGTGCTCAAGAAGCAGCCACTCGGGAAGACCCCTTGTCTCCTTGCCGAAAACCAGGTACACCTTACCCTCGGGGTAGCTTACATCGGAGTGGATTTTCTGTGCTTTTGTGGAAAAATAGTAAAAATTACCATGGGGATTCTTTGCATAAAAATTCTCAAGATTTTCGTAGTATGTAATATCCAGAAGATACCAGTAGTCAAGTCCTGCACGCTTGAGCTTTTTGTCGTCCACCTCAAAGCCCATAGGGTGCACAAGGTGGAGTCTGGCGCCTGTGGCGGCACAGGTGCGGGCTATATTTCCCGTGTTCTGGGGAATTTCGGGTTCTACAAGTACAATGTTGAGTTCTGGCAAAACTTATCACCTCTAACACATTCTAAACTGTGAATAATAATAAAGCAAGGAAAACTTGCGAAATCATAATATTTTGCAGGAGGTTTGTATGAATAACTCTGTAATGAGCGTTATGAAAGGTATGGCGTGGGGTGCCGCGTTGGGAGTTGCCGCAGGAGTTGTGGGTTCAAAGATGATGGAATCCAATAAGAAGACCATGAAGAAAAAGGCAAACAAAGCTCTGCGCTCCATGGAAAATATGATAGACACCGCTTCGTATATGTTTAAATAACCATTTGCTCCTGATATGCTTGCACCGTAATGAGCTTGCGATGCAAGCATATTCTCTGTCATCACGCAGAGAAATTTTCTGGCGGCAGGTTACCGCCCCTACGTTCACCTATTACATATTCACTATTACCTATTACCTCAACTCTCCGCCCCTACGTTTACCTATTACCTATTCACTATTACCTCTTACCTCAAAAAAAGCACCCTGCCGGATAACTGACAGGGTGCAGAATTTTGCTTGAAGTTTTGCTTAACTTACATATATAAGGGGGTCAACCAGCACGCCGCCCTCGCAGATTTCGAAGTGGAGGTGAGGACCTGTGGAATAACCTGTGGAGCCAATGGCAGAGATAACGTCGCCCTTTGCCACCTTGTCGCCGATGGATACATACACCTCGGAGCAATGTCCGTAGAGGGTGGTGTAGCCGTTGCCGTGGTCAATAATAACGTAGTTGCCGTAGCCGGAATTGTCCCAGCCTGCCCAGGTAACCGTACCTGCATCAGAGGCAACAACTGCCTGTCCGTAAATTGCGCTGTCGGCAATGTCAATGCCGTAGTGGAAGGTTCCCCAACGAGGCTCGAAGGGGCTTGTGATCATGTGGGTGTAGGGTACGGGCCAGAGGAAGTTTCCTGTGCCGATGTAGCTCTCCTGTGTGCCCACAACCACTACCTCGGTGACAGTTTCCTTCACAACTGTGGTGGAAGCGGGTATGGAATCCACAAGCTCTCCGTCCACATATACAAGGCGGTAATTAATAAGGCTTGTGCCGTTTTCGCCTGCTACCTTAACCTCGCGGTAGGTGTTGAGCTGTGTGTCGTCATACTCATAGACAGTCTCGTACTCCACCTCAAACTCTACGGGAAGGTCGGTTTCCAGCTTCACGGAAAAATAGCTCTTTGCATCATTTACTATCTGCTCTACATCCTTGATGCAATCGGATGCATAAACATCGGTAACAACCTGAACATCGTTTGCAAAGGTTGTCACGGTGGTGTCGTCGTAGTTTGCCTTGGCCTCGTTGAGCACTGCTACCAGTGCCTGCTGAAGCTCTGCTGAATTCTCTGCCGCACCGAAAAAAACTCCGTCAACGTAGAGACCGCCTGCGTCACCCACAACTGCGTCGGAGTAGTTTACAAGCTTGCGGTAAACCTCGTTTGCAGAGGATTTCGGAGTGGAAGTGAACTTGGGGTATGAAATCTGAAGAACAGGAGTAACGCTCTTGTCCTCGCTGGTCTTTGCAAGTGCATCGTGAAGGGTTGCAGATGCCTGAGTGAGAACAGCCTCGTTCTCGATAGCACCCAGATACTCGCCGTCAACGTTGACGGTAAGGGGCTTGTCACTCATAGTCCAGAAGCAGACTGTCAGCAGGAGCACTACAGCCGCCGCTACGGGACACAGTGCAGTGGCGATGCCCTTGGGGCTTCTCATAAACATAAAATATGAGGAATCAAGGTGGAATCTCTTCACTGCGCGAAAAGCCTTTGCGGGGGTCAGAGTCTCCCATGTAATGTCCTTAACCTTGCTTTTAATGGACTTCATATCTCTGACGATACCCTTCAGGGCACGTCTTGTAAATCTTATTGCTTTCTCAAAATTATTAAGTTGTCTCTGTGATTTTTTCTGATTTAAATTCTTGGGGGTTGAGGCTTTTGCGATATTCTCGATTTTGCCGAAGCCGTCAACACTTATAAACTTTGTACTCAAAAAAACTCTCCTTGACATTTGATATTTCCCGACGGAAAATAAAGATTACAAAACTGTAACAACTCGTTAATTATACCCGAGTTATCAAATTTTTACAACCTTTTGAGCCGATTTTCGTACATTCAGCCATTGTCGACAATACCACAGGAGAGTTTTTGTGCATATTGACTATGAAATTCAATTAATACTGCAGGTCGTAGATACTAAGATTCTTGAATACATCATAATATTCAGCCATCGCCTTCTTGGCACCCTCAAGGTCGTGCTCCAGATAGTTGCCGCATTCCTTTCTCTCGCTGCCGGGGATTACACCCTCAAAAGCCATAGCCTCACGGAGCACCTCGTCGATAAGGGTAAGTGTGTCCTTGCTTGACAGGTCTCTGACAATGAGATAGAAGCCTGTTCTGCAACCCATAGGTCCGAAATAAACAATATTGCGGGAAAATCTGCTGTTGCGGGCAAAGGTTGCAAAGAGATGCTCAATAGTGTGCAGAGCCTTCTGCTCAAGGAAAGGGGGCGTGTTGGGCTTGATGAATCTTAAATCATAGGTGGTGATATCCCCGTCAAGTCGGGACACATAGCAACCGGGAAGCAGTGTATCGTGGTCAACTGTAAAGCTTGCAATTTTTTCCATTGGAATTACCTCTCTTTTCATTATATATAATATTATCAGTCATAATTTTTCATACATACATTCAGGTCAACGTCGCCGTAGATTCCGTCCACCTCGCCTGTGCTGGAATACTGCCACATTGTGTACTTGTAGTACATTGAGGGGGAGTCATTATAGAAAGCGTACCACAAGTCGATGTCCCGAAGTTCGGTGAGGTCATACTTGAAGTAGGCAAGGTTTGAGCCTGTATATATCTGGGGGATATAGCCCTCCGCCTTTACAGTATCGCAGAAAGCTCTGGCGCATTTTGTCAGAGTTTCGGGGGTGACATCGTCAATTCGGGTCTCCACGGAGTCGATAATCTCCCAGTCGAAAGCCAAGGGGTAGTGGAGTTTTTCCCCCGACAGGATATCAAGGGCAAATTCTGCTTCTTCCACAGCTTCCTCCTCACTGCGAGCCTGAGAGAAGAAGTAAGCCCCCACCTCAAGTCCTGCCGCCTTGGCACCTCGGAGGTTTTCCTTGAAGGTATCATCCGTATAGAGGACACCCTCTTCGCCGTAGCCTCTGCCACCGATGCGGAGCATAGCAAAGTCCACCCCTGCCGCCTTGACACGCTCCCAGTCAATTTCGCCGTTGAAGGAGGATACATCCACCCCCACATAGGAGCAGTCCTCGCCCTGATGGTAGTAATGCATAAAGCCCTTTTCGTCAATAATAAAACCGTCCTCGTCGTACTGTGCTTTGGGCACACCATCCGCCGCAGGGATGCTGATATCCCCCAGAGCATAGTTATAGAGGGAGATTCTGTCCTGTGAGCTGTCTGCAAGGTCAAGGTCGCTCTTGCTGTTGTATACCGCCTTGTGTCCGTCCTTGGTAAAGTAAAGCACCGTCATCACCGATGACACTACCATAAACACAAGGGAAACCACCAGCAGAATACTCACCACAGGCACAAATACACCAACAGGTACCACGAAGCTCTTTTTCTGCGGTTTTCCCGTATGTATCCCTTTTTCCCTTGGAATCACACTCTCCGCGCTCTCACTCTGCTCATTTACTATTTCTTTAAGTTCTGTATTTTCCATATATATCAATTCTCCGATATTCGTCTGAAACTCTTTACTTCATAGAATATCACAAAAATCGACAGGTGTAAACAAATTTCATCGTAAACCCTTACACTTGCAATGACGGTGAAAATTTTGTATAATAATAAAAAAAGGAAAGGAGGAGGATTATGCTGCAAAGAGGTTACAAGAAGAAAACCAAGGACGAGCTTATCAAAGCCATTGACGAATGTAAGTCCATAAGCCAGCTCTTTGCTCTTGTTCAGCACGAGCAGATTGAGCTCCGTATGCAGAGTATGTGCAGCGCATCAAATCTCCCTCCCAGAACTCCCAACATTCCGAGAGATCCCTCCGAGTCTCCTTTGCAGAGGCTCAAGGATGCGGTTCGTGAGTGTGTAATGAACACCCGATAAATTCATACTTTAAACAAAGCTTCAGGCGGATACTCTCCGCCTGTTTTTTATTTTCAGAGGGATGTTGAAGCTGCCACCCCTACGTTTACCTCTTGCCTAAACTCGCCTCCCTTGTGAAAGGGAGGTGGCTGTGCGTCAGCACAGACGGAGGGATTGAGAATTTGAAGTAACAGGAAAATCAAAAGAGCAACAAATGACAATCCCCCACCGCCCTGTGGGCGGAGCCCCCTTTGCACAAGGGGGCCTTTTTCGCTATGCTCAAACGGGCAGGGGGCACCTCATCCGCCGCCTGCGGTGACACCTTCCCCGTGGGTCAGAAGGCTTCTCGGGCGGTGGATTCTCACACGGCAGGTTGATTCTCACACGGCAGGTTGCCCCCTACATTTACCTCTTACCTCACCTTGCCGCTGAAGCAAAAAAAGAAGACCCGCCTTTAGCGAATCTTCTCTCTTAAACTTGATTATTCATCCGAGCCTGCGGATTTTGACTGCGACTTCTTCTCTTTCTTTGAGAACAACCTTCTCATAAGGGGAACCTTATGGGTATCGTCCTTCTCGGGGATATTCCAGATATGGATAATGCCGTTTTCCTGAAGCTTCACAATAATGATAATGGAAACAGGAAGCAGGAGCATTCCCACAACGCCGAAAATCTTCAGACCCACATACATCGCAATAAGAGTCACAATAGGAGGCAGACCCACCTGATCGCCGATAATCTTGGGCTCGATGATATTTCTGATTATTGTAATCAGCACATAGACAATAAGCAGTCCCACACCCATATAGATGTTGCCGATGCAGAGACTGATGATGCCCCAGGGGATAAGTACCGTGCCTGTTCCCACTACGGGAAGGATATCAAGCACCGCAATAAACGCCGCCAATATGGGGGCATATTCCACCTTGAGAATGGAGAGACCTATGAGTATCTCCAGATAGGTTATGAACATTATGATGATATAACCGCGGAGCATACTGAGGATGTTGGTAACAAAGAGTTGCTTTACGTTGATGACAACCTCGCGCTGTTTCTCATTAAGCTGAAGCAGAATGAAGCGTGTAATTTTGTTGTAATCCTTGGTGATGTAGCAGGATGCCACAATAGAAAATATAGTGGAAATCAGAAGTCCGGGACCGTCAACGATAATCTTCTCGGCAAATATTGTGAGGATGCTTGTCACTCCCGACACAGCGGTATCAACAAGGGTTGAGGGCAGATTTGTTATTGCCTTCGTCACATCAACGGGAAGTCGCTCGGTGATAATGGAAAACCACGCCATCAGGCTTGTGAATGTATGTTTGATATCAGGTGCCAGTCCCATGAGCCACTTGGTAAAGCCCGGCACCTCTTTGGTGAGCTGCCACACAACCAAGAATATCAGGGCAAAAATAGCACACAGCACAGTAAGCACCAACAGACAGGACCAGAAACCTCTGGCAACCCTGGTCTTTTGGGTAAGCCACGCAACGGGTCGCTGAAGCACTATGGCAACGATAAGACCTATCACAAAGGGCAGAAGCCATATCATCAGATACTCAACAGCCACATAGACAAGGGCAAGTATCACTACGATAAAGAAAATATCGATGATAAACTTTCGTTTCTTTTCGGTTTTGTTCATCTGAACACTCCTTCGCAAAAAAATCCTGTATATCCAAATCCTTCTTCTCGGATTATTGTTGACTAAAATAACCAGTTATATTATACTAATATATATAATAATTTACAAGGGTGAATTTTATGAAAAAAGTTTTTTCGTTAATCCTTGCTCTGCTCACCTTGGTGAGTATGACAACTTTTGCAACTTCCACCGTTCTGGCGGCTGAGGAGGACTTCTTTATCAAGCCGCTCACAGACACCACAGCCGAGATTACAGGCTATGCAGGCGACGGCGGCAATGTCATCATCCCCGACACCATCGGCGGTTACACCATTACAAGAATCGGCGACCAGGCATTCTATCAGAACAAGAATCTCAAGAACGTCACCCTTCCCGAAGGTGTTACCGAAATCGGCTTCAAGGCATTTGCAGGTGCTTTCATTACCGGAATCAAAATGTCCGACAATGTCACCACTCTGGGCAACAATGCCTTTTCCTACTGCATTAACCTTACCGATGTTGCTCTCTCCAAAAACATCAAAGTCATCCCCAACAATGCATTCTCCTTCTGCACACGTCTTGAGAGCATCACCATTCCCGAGGGTGTTGAGGATATCGACATCAGCGCCTTCCAGTCCTGCTACCATCTGGTGAATGTAAACCTCCCCAACAGCCTCAACACTGTGGGCGAATACGCCTTTGCATACACCGCCATCAAGAACCTCACCCTCCCCGAGGGTCTTGAGGAAATCAAGAGTCAGGCATTCTTTATGTGCGAGAAGATGGAGTCTGCCATTATCCCCTCCACAGTCAAGACCATCGGCAAGTGGGCATTCGGCAGCTGCTTTGCCCTGACAGACCTTATTATTCGTGACGGCGTAGAGATAATCGAGGCTTATGCCTTTGACTCCTCCCCCATTGCCGTTGTGGAGATTCCCTCTTCCGTTTATGAAATCGGCGAGTATGCTCTTGGCTACTACTATGTAGAGGAAGACTTCAGCTACTATAAATACGAGGATTTTGAGATTATCTGCGAAGAAGGCTCTGCCGCCGCAATGTATGCAGCAAACAACGATATGACCTTCAGCAAGCCCGGCGAGGACAATCCCACAAACCCCACAGAGCCTGACGACACAAAGCCTTCAGAGCCTGACGACACAAAGCCTTCAGAGCCTGACGAAACAGACCCCTCTGCTCCCACCGACACAGAGCCCTCTTCCCCCGAGGACGACTTCAAGCAGGGCGACGTCAATATGGACGGCAATGTGAACATCAAGGATGCCACCGCGATTCAGAAGCATCTGGTTGACCTGATTAAGCTTAACGAAAAAGCTCTTGAGCTTGCCGAGTTTGACGGGGACAACAAGATTACTGTCCGTGATGCCACAGCAATTCAGAAGCACATCGCAGGCCTTGCCTGAACACAAAGTGAACAATCAAACCCAAAGCCGTCGGTTAATCGCCGACGGTTTTTTTATTAGCAGAAAACCAATCAAAAACCCCACCGAGACAGACCGCACGTTCGCCTCGGTGGGGTTTAATCTATGCTTTTTTTGGAGAATGGAAAATTCACATTTATCCGAAATAAGGAAACACCCCTGATGAATACTTCTGAATTGCAGTTGCATCGTGGATGTTCAGGGTATAGTCAAGGTTAGCATTTCCTGTTTTTTCATGCCTTGCCGTTGCAACCACCGAGAAAGCACAAGATAAGGTCATAATACACACAAGAGTTAATGCTAATATCTTTTTCATAATTATCTCCTATTCATAATTTTACGCAGGTAAAACATATTCATCAAGATTTACGTATTTCAAATCAAAATTTGCTCTGTAATCCAATGCTTTTAATGCTTCTAATAAGTTCTCTTTGCCCGGCTCCTGTAAATACAGCATATAATAAGTGCGCTTGGAATAACTCAACTCTGTTTTTTCGATTCTGCTGAAATTCAACTCAGGGAAATCCGCCAGCGTATAGTCATAATCTGCATTCTTGGGAGTGATGACAAGGTATCTTCCTTCGAAGAGTGCATTCAATGTTTTTCCTTGCGAAAATTTATCCGTATATGTCATCTTTACAACTTCATCCACCGAAGAGGCTGTGTCAAGCCCTGCCAGATGCTTCTGAATGGCGGTGGCATTACGTACCGAGAAGCCCTCGCCCTCTGTATCGGCAAGATATCTCTGAACCGCAGTAAGGTAAACTACCTCTGCCACACCCTTCTGCACCAATGTGGCATCGCGGACGGTAACCTCGCCGTCCATATCCACATCGCCGTAGATAAACTCCTCTGGCGGTGTATATGTGCTCTCGGCTGATGCACCTGTCGCCACAAACGATGAACCTGTTATCATCAACAGTGCGATTAGTACACATAATATCTTTTTCACAATGCTACCCCCTCATTTAATCAATGTTCGGTAAATATATAGTTAGGTTCAACACTTTTTATATCCAGATTAGCCCTATAATCCAGGACTTCTATTGCCTTCAGCACATTTTCTCTTGTAGGTTCTCGGAGATATAGGCAATAAACAAGAAAATTTCTGTCTACGGAACCTATAGATGTTATTTTATCAAATTCAAACTCCGGGAAATCCTCAAGTGTATATTCAAATTCAAGGTGTTTTGAGATAACCATAATCAGACTATCATCAAAATCCGCGTCTTCAGGTACATTGCTTGAAAACTTATCCGTATATGTCATCTTTACAACCTCATCCACCGAGGAGGCTGTGTCAAGCCCTGCCAGATGCTTCTGAATGGCGGTGGCATTACGCACCGAAAAGCCCTCGCCCTCTGTATCGGCAAGATATCTCTGCACCGCAGTAAGGTAAACTACCTCTGCCACACCCTTCTGCACCAATGTGGCATCGCGGACGGTAACCTCCCCGTCCATATCCACGTCGCCGTAGATAAACTCCTCGGGGGGTGTATATGTGCTCTCGGCTGATGCACCAAACACGCACACACTCGCCATCATAACGGATATAATCAGAATAAACGAAATAATCTTAAAATACTGTTTCATAAAAACTCCTCCTGAATAGTGTTGATGATTTGCTTCTTAATACCCATGGGTATCGCCGCTTTCTTTTATGTTTTGCCTACGTTTTTGCAAGTAAACACATAATTATTGTGAATATTTACCATATCTTCATTTTTAGTATATCATCACACAAAAGTACTTGTCAAGAATATTTTGTTTATCATAATATATATTTACACTCCTCATACTGTTCATCGTCAAAAACGAAATACAGAAAAGCGAAATGTACTGTACCTCCTGTTTGCATCACACACAAAAAGGCACACTCCATATCGGGAGTGTGCCTCTTGATTTATGCCCAAATTTCAAACAAATCTTAAGCAATATTAATTTTTAAATCAGTCCTCGGCATCCTGCTTTGCCTGCTCGATAACCTTCTGGGCAATGTTTGCAGGTGCGTCCTCGTAGCGGACAAACTCAAAGGTGTATGTACCTCTACCCTGGGTAGCCTGACGGATGAAGGTGTTGAAGTCGTGCATCTCTGCCATGGGAACCTCAGCCTCGATAACCTGCATTCCGTCCTCGTCGGTATCCATACCGAGGATTCTGCCGCGGCGCTTGTTGACCTCACCCATAATGTCGCCCATGTGAGCATCGGAGACGGTGGCTCTCAGTGTGCCGTAGGGCTCAAGGAGTGTGGGGTTGGCAAGTGCCATACCGTTCTTGTATGCGATTTTTGCCGCCATCTTGAATGCCATTTCGTTGGAGTCAACGGGATGGTAGGAGCCGTCATAGAGGGTAGCCTTCAGACCGACAACGGGATATCCTGCCAGAGGACCCTTGTTGATAGCTTCAAGGAGACCCTTCTCAACTGCGGGGAAGAAGTTCTTGGGGACGGAGCCGCCCACAACTCTCTCGCCGAACTCCAGACCTGCTGCACCGCAGGGCTCGAACTCGATCCAAACGTCACCGAACTGGCCTGCACCGCCGGACTGCTTCTTGTGTCTGCCCTGAACCTGAACTCTCTTGCGGATAGCTTCTCTGTATGCAACCTTGGGAACCTGAAGTGTAACCTCAACGTTGAACTTTGACTTGAGCTTTGCCACTACAACCTCAAGATGCTGGTCGCCCAGACCTGTGATAACCATTTCCTTGGTTTCCTTGTCGGACGTGAACTTGAGGGAGGGGTCTTCCTCCAGAAGTCTTGCAATACCCTGAGCAACCTTATCCTCTTCACCCTTCTTCTTGGGGTACACAGCCATCTTGTGGGTTGCGTGGGGATAACGGATACCGCTGAGGGTCAGTTTGCGCTGGGGTGCGCAGAGAGTGTCGCCTGTCTGTGCCTGTGAAAGCTTGGGAATGGCACCGATGTCGCCTGCGCCGATGTATGCGGCATCCTCCTGCTTCTTGCCCTTGACGAAGAGAACCTTGGAAATTCTCTCGCTCTCGCCTGTACGCATATTGACAAGGGGAGCATCGGGAGATACTTTACCCGAGATAACCTTGAAGTATGAAAGTTTTCCGACAAAGGGGTCGGCAACTGTCTTGAAGATAATTGCGGCTGTGGGGTCAGCCTCGTTAACCTTAACGGTAACCTTCTCGCCCGACTCGGTTTCGGCAACCTCCTCTGTACCATCTGCTGCTGTGGGAGCAATGGCGCAGATAAGGTCCATCATCTGGGGAATACCGTCAAGAGTGATGGCATCGGCACAAACTACGGGATAAACAGAAGAATTCTGCACGGCTGTCTTCACACCGCGGAGCATCTCCTCGGGAGTGAAATCCTCGCCGCCGAAGTACTTCTCCATAAGCTCCTCGTCGGTTTCGGCAACAACTTCCTTGAGGGCATCAAGGTACTCGTCATAGTAATCAAACTCGGGAAGTGCAACCTCAGTTGCCTTGCCCTGAGCGTATTTATAAGCCTTGCCGTTGAGGATATCAATGTAGCACTCTGCCTTGCCGCCCTTCACAACGGGAACGAAAACAGGGCAGACCTTGTTGCCGAAGGTATCCTTGAGGGTGCCGATAATGCTTGAGTAGAAGTCAACGCTCTCGTCACAGAGACCGTTTACGATGAACATTCTGGGAAGTCCGCGTCTTCTGGCGTAGATGAAAGCCTTCTCGGTACCGACGCCGCAGCCGTGCTTTGCAGAAACAACAACGCCTGCAATATCAGCCGCACGCATACCCTCAGCCTCGCCTGCCTTGAAGTCGAACAGACCGGGAGTATCCATAACATTAAGCTTCTTGCCACTCCATTCAACGGGAGCAATAGCAATAGAAATAGATGCCTTTCTCTTTATTTCCTCGGGGTCGAAGTCCATCACGGTATTGCCGTCGGCAACCTTACCCAGACGGTCGCTTCCGCCCGATACATAAATCATAGCCTCGGCAAGAGAGGTCATACCGGAGGAGCCTCTGCCTGCAAGAGCGATGTTGATAATCTCTTGTGCTTTGTACTGTTTCAAAATGTTTATCTCCTTTCGGGCTCACACGCGTGAGCGGGTAAACTGTTTAGCGATTTCGCATAATAAAATCGACTACCCTTAAATTATATCAAAGCGAAATTCATAACACAACAAAAAAATGGCATTGTACCCAAAAATCAACTTCTTACCCAATTAGAAGTCCAAATATTTGTGCATATTGCATAATAGTTATTATAGTTATGTGAATTATTTAACAGTTCATTACAATTATATTTCCCGATAGGAAATTTATGCACACCTTGCGATTTCCCGCCCCCCAAAAAAAATCCACCGAAGCAGACCGCACGTCCGCCTCGGTGGGGTTTAATCTATGCTTTTATTTCAGATTTGCTTTTTGTGGATAATGAAACTTATCTCAAATTAATACTCAAGTCCTGCGATATATTTCTGAATCGCGGTGGCGTCCTTAATGTTTATTATATAATCCAGATTCATATCTATAACGTAGTGATAAAGTTCCCCATTCAAATAATTATTATAAACTTTATCCAGACCGGCTATTTTCTTCTGAAGCAAAGTCACGTCCTTTATATTCAATTCGCCGTTGAAATCAACATCACCGCGCAGTCCAACTTGAACAGGGCTCCGCTGTGTCATTGCATTGAGTCCGGGCACCATTTCTTCGGGATATTTTTCATAGGCTTCTCTGATGTGAAGCACTTCGTCCGTAGAGGAAACATATACATATATACGGGGCGCCCTAGGATAGGTATACTGATAATCAAAAAACACATAGTCACCTATTATACGAAGAAATATCGCAGGTTCTCCGTAATAATCAGGAGATGGCTCTACTATAATATAATCCGGAACGATTTCATCTGAACTGGCTACTTCTGTATAATGCACATACAATTCTTTGTAAGTATTAAACCCCATTTCAGGACCGTTTGGAGATAATCTGTCACAACATTCTTTAAATCGAGGACTATAAAACTCATTTGAATAGAGGTTGCCTTCTTCCGTTACTGCGGAGACACTCACTACTCCCAAAAGCATCATCAGCGCAATGGTAAAGCATAATATCTTCTTCATAATTATCACCTCATTAAACCGATTTCATAAATAATACAAATGAGTTCGGCAAAATATCTCAAATTAATGCTCAAGTCCTGCAAATTTGAAAAGCAGCAACGCTATCATTCATAGTGATTATATTTAGAATAACCACTACCTTCTATGAAAGGAAGACCCGCTATTTTTTTCTGGATAGCAGTGGCATCCTTGATATTTATGTAATGGTCCACATTGAAATCAATCATAACACTATAAAGATAACCGTCCATTTCCTTTGGGTGCTCGTACATATATTCCAACCCTGCAAGTCTCTTCTGAAAGATAGTTACATCTTTGATATCCAGTTTGCCGTTGCAATCCATATCTCCTCTTCTGCCTATCTGCCAGTATCCCTCCTCCACAAGAGCCGCAAGTCCCAAGTCTATTTCCTCGGGATACAGTTCAAACGCTTCGTGTAAGGTATATACTTCTTCATCCTTAGGAACATAGACGGTAAGTCCGTAGGGATACGGATACTCAATTCCGGGTACATAAATAATATAGTTTCCCATAATACAACAGTGTAGCATTGGCAATTCCTGCCAACCGGGTAAGGGATTTATAATTACATAGTCGGGAGTTGCCGAAGGATTCGAGGCTTCGTCAGGGGTGGAATAATGACGGTAAAGTTCTTGGTACTTTTTATACTGAGGTATACTACCAGGTGGTTCTGGAGGATTTTTCTCAATTAGTCTTTCAATATAAGCAGTAAATCGAGGCTGATAGAATTCATTTGAATAGAGGTTGCCTTCTTCCGTTACTGCGGAGACACTCACTACTCCCAGAAGCATAATCAACGCAATGGTAAAACATAATATCTTTTTCATAATATCACCTCATTAAACCGATTTCATAAATAATACAAATGAGTTCGGCAAAATATCTCAAATTAATACTCCAGTCCTGCGATATATTTCTGAATCGCGGTGGCATCCTTTACATTGCGCTCGCCGTCACGGTTGAAGTCGGAGACATAACCCTTTTGCTTGCCGTTATAGCAGTATGTGTCACAGGGAACTTCCTCTGTGCCCAAAAGACCTGCAACCCGCTTCTGAATTTCGGTGGCATCCTTGATGTTTATCTCGTTGTCTCCATTGGCATCACCGATGCGTCTTCCGATGTTTTCTTCATATTCGGTGAAGACCGCCTCTATTCCTTCCACAGGCAAATCCCAAGCCTCGCGGAGTGTATAGAGCTTATCTTCTCCCGGCAGGTAGATGTGCAGTCCCAGATGATATGGCTCAAAGATTGAGTAGGAAAAGAACACGTAATCGCCGAAAATATCGCCTTCGCATACAGTGGGGGTGAGCCCTGCAGATGCGGCAAACACAAGAACGTAATCGGGAGTTGCCGATGGCTCTTCTTCAGAATTGCTGTACTCAAACAACTCATAGTATATAGGTTCAGGATAGCCTTCAATTTCAATTCCCAACCTCGGGACAATAGAATCTCGGTATTTTTCCTCTCTGGGTACGTGGATATCAAATGCCGAAACTGACATCACCCCTGCTGCAATCAACGCTATTGCCAGAACTACTGATATAATTTTTCTTGCGGGTTTCATAACAAAGCCTCCTTAAAATCAATAAACTAACAAATATTTAGAACGCGAATAAATGTAATTACCCATGGGTATCGCCGCTTTCTTTCATGTTTTGCCTACATTTTCGCAAGCAAACACATATTTGTTGTGAATAATTACCATTATTCTCATTTTCAGTATATCATCGGCTGAATTGCATGTCAAGAATATTTTGTTTTTCACAATATTGATAAAATCCCAATATTATCACAGCCAACGACAGAAAAAATCCGCTGTGGGATGTATGAAAACACCCCATAGCGGATGGCTTTTAATCTTAACTTTTGATGAATTCCTGCAGGAGGCTGTGCGCAAATCAGAAGAACACCCCTGTGGAGAGGTATCGCTCTCCTGTGTCGGGCAGAAGCACCACGATGTTCTTGCCTGCGTTCTCATCTTCTTTCGCCAGCTTCTTTGCCGCAAAGAGTGCCGCACCCGAAGAGATTCCCGTGAGGATTCCTTCGCTTCTCACCAGCTCCTTTGCCGCTTCAAAAGCCTCATCTCCCGAGACGGTGATGATTCTGTCAATGAGACTTGTATCCAGCACCTTGGGCACAAAGTTTGCTCCGATTCCCTGCAGAGGATGCGGTGCACTCTCGCCCCCTGACAGCAGGGGGGATGCCGCAGGCTCCACGGCAACTATCTGCACCAAGGGGCTCTTGCTTCTTAAATACCTTGCAATTCCCGTCAGGGTGCCGCCTGTGCCCACGCCTGCCACAAAAATATCCACCTTGCCCTCTGTATCCTCGAAAATCTCGGGGCCTGTGGTCTCAAAATGGGCTCTTGCGTTGGCACCGTTTTCAAACTGTGAGGGCATAAATGAGCCTTCGTTCTGCGAGAGGATTTCCTTCGCCTTTTCAATGGCACCCTTCATTCCCAGAGCACCCTCTGTGAGGACTATCTCCGCACCAAAGGCTTTCAGCAGGTTCCGCCTCTCCTCGCTCATGGTGTCGGGCATTGTGAGGATTACTCTGTAGCCGCGGCTGACACCTATTGCCGCAAGTCCTATTCCCGTATTGCCGCTGGTAGGCTCAACGATAACTCCCCCTTCTTTGAGAAGTCCCGACCTTTCGGCATCGTTTATCATATACAGGGCGGCTCTGTCTTTGACACTGCCTGCGGGATTGAAATACTCAAGCTTCGCCATAACATTTGCCGAGAGACCCTCTTTCTCCATAGTCTTCTCAAGGAGCATCAGAGGGGTCCTTCCCACCAAGGAATCTATACTCTTGTAAATATTCATATTTTGTTCACCCTAATCAAACAACCAATGATTTTTTCTTGCCGTTTTTATTTCTGGGATACTCGCGGAGTCGGAGAATATAATCAAAATTCACAGCCTCCGTGCTGTCCTTTGTCTCAAGGAGCAAAGCTCCCTCTCCCACTTCCTTCACAGTACCTGTGAGCTGTGAGTTGAGAGTATATACGATACACTCCTTACCAATAAATTTATTTGCCATATCCTTCATTTTTATTCTTATCTCCTTTTTGTCTGATGTTATTATATGTCGGGCAGCTGCCCTGCGCTTATTATCATTCATAATGATGATTATCAGAACCAACATTATCAGTATCGCTGTAAAAGACGGATTCAAAATTTCACCTCATTATCAAGACCTTGTCAAGTTCTCTCACTATCTCCTCAATATCTGCCGACACCGCCGAGGGATTCCCGAAAAGGTCCTTATAAAGCTTGCTAATATTCTCCTCAAAATTCCGAGGAAGAATTTTCGCGTCCCTCAAAGCCAGCTTCACAAGGCGTTTTTCTCCGGGGTGAGTTATGCGGTTGAGAGCAAAGATAATGTCAAAATACGACTCCATAAAGGCGGCGGTACGGTGACAGACACTGACCGAATCGCCCCTTGCCACAGCCTTCATAATCTGTCCGTCATAGGAGGGGAGCTTGCCCGAGAGGAGCGCTCTGTTCTTCTCTATAATATTTTTGCGAAGCTCTTCGGGATACTCCACAGAAAACCGCTCCTGAAGAGCTTTGAATCTTCCCTCTTTGTCACAGATGATTTTTGAGTTCACCAGATTGTGCCACATACAGGTGGTATAGCCTGTGCGGGCGCCATATCTCTCCACCACAGAGGCGACGTCTTCGGTGAAGGCATCAAGATTTCTGTAGAGTATATCCATATCCACACCGTCTTTCAGGGTGCAGTTGTCCTCATACTCCCAGAAATGATTGCCGATTTCCATATAGTCGCAGTATTTTGTGAGGATTTCCTCGCGGATTTCAGGTGCGATATCCTCCTTTATATAAAGGTATACGTCATAGTCGGACTTCTCATCAAAAGCCGCCCCTGCACGGGAGCCGCCCAGAGCAACAGCCTCCACCTGCCCAAGGGATGAAAGCTCCTCAAAAAGTTTTTCTACCATAGTATCAGCCTCTTTTTGTTTCAAATTCTAAGTTTAATTTCGGGTAATCTTCACTACCTTTGCAGGAACTCCTGCCACTGTGGCACCCTCGGGAACGTCCTTCACCACCACGGCTCCTGCCGCAATGGTGGCACCCTTGCCCACATTTACGCCGCCTATAACCTTGGCGCCTGCGGTAATACGGACGTCATCACCGATTATCGGTGCCTCCTTGCCGTTATATCCCACCGTCACCTGCTGATTGATATGACAACGCTCGCCAATTTCCTCGGCGGCAACAATGGTGGAAAATCCGTGCTGAAATGCCAGTCCTCCGCCGATTTTCTCGGGAGGCATATTTATATAGCAACTGTCCAGAGGGCTGAAGAAAACCCTTGTTATCACATACATTATTATATTGCGGTGCAGTCGGTTGAGAAGCACATTGCGGCAAGCCTTGTCAAAAAGCATAAGATAGCCGAACTGAAACAGCCTGCCCCGCCTTTGCAGTTCGGGGTAATAAACAATCCACTCCGTCAAATCCATCAGGCACTTATCCTTGAAGCGGTTTGTTCTGAAAAAGAAATATACAGGCAGTACTCTGCCAATATTAAAATACACCCATAACGCTTTCAGCTTTTCCATAATACCTCACCCACACTCTACATATTTCTATCATAATACCACACCGCAGGTGCAAAATCAATAAATACATAATAACAAGAGCAATCCGAACCTTTTGATTAAAGGACGATTTTTCCTCTCACTTGTCGCAAAATAAAATACATATAAAACAAAACAGACCACGGTCTGCACCATAGTCTGTTACTGTATTTACCCTATATCGGCTCAGAAGAACCAACCCTTCTTGATTCCTATCATTTTTCTCACGGCATCGCCGTTTTTGTAGCCGTTGTCCTCGGCAATTTTCAGGTACTTCTTCGCCTCTTCCTTTTTGCCCTGCTTGCCAAGAGCTACCGCCAGATTTGAGTGAGCCACCGCATAGTCGGAGTCTGTATACTCCTTGCGGTTTCTTGACATCAGCTCAATACCCTTACGGCACGCCGCCTCTGCGTCCTTGGGGCGGTTTGTCAGCACATAAACTGCGCCCATATTGGTGTATATCGAGGCATATTCGGGATTAATCTCCTTTGCCTTTTCATAGCACTCAACGGCCTGCTGCAGCATATCATTTCTGCGGTATGCACGGCCCAGTTTGACCAAATAGAGAGCATTGTCACGAACCTTGCCCTCAATGCTCCTGAGACACTGAAGCTCTGCCTGAAAGTTGTTCTGGGTCTCGAACTCTGCGGCTTTACAGAAAAGGTCCCAGATTTCCTTATCGGTAATTTTAGAGGACTCAACCTCTCTTTCATTGTTGAGGAAGTACTCCGAACCGCAGTACTCACAAATATAATGATTAGGTGTCAGCTTCTTGAGAAAAGCACCACAGGACTCGCACTTATTTGTGAAAACGTTGCTCTTCGGAGCTGTTGGCTCCGCCTTCACTCTCTCGCCGCATTTGCTGCAAAACACCGCATCATCACCAAGTTTATAACCACATTTACTGCAATACATAATCACATTCTGCCTCAAAAGGCATTTCCTCCCGTTAATAATTGTGGAGCATTTTCGTCGTTATCCGACAAAATATCCTATCAATATTATAGTATTACTCACGGCGAAAATCAATAATTAATCTTGCCCGAATATAAAAAAGGCTGTGACGTTTTCTGTCACAGCCTTCGCTATTCTGTAAACTGATTAATAGAGCTTTGCGCCTGCGGGGATGCGGTTTGACACCATAAGCAGGTTGAGTTTCTCCTCGCCCTCCTCGGAGTGCACTGCAGAGAGGAGCATACCGTTGGACTCGATACCCATCATTGCTCTGGGGGGAAGATTTGTAATGGCAACAAGGGTCTTGCCAATGAGTTCCTCGGGCTCGTAGTATGCGTGAATGCCCGAGAGGATAATTCTCTCGTTGCCTGTGCCGTCGTCAAGGGTGAACTTCAGGAGCTTCTTTGACTTGGGAACTGCCTCGCAGGAGAGAACCTTAACGACTCTGAAATCGCTCTTTGAGAAGGTCTCAAAGTCCACACAGTCCTCAAAGAGAGGCTCTATCTGAACCTTGGAGAAGTCGATTACCTCCTCCTTCTCCTCTGCCTTGGGAGCAAGGTTCTTTCTGCTCATATCCATGGGCTTCATTGTGGGGAAGAGCAGTACGTCGCGGATGGATGCGGAGTCGGTGAGGAGCATAACAAGTCTGTCAATACCCATACCCATACCGCCTGTGGGAGGCATACCGTAGGAGAGTGCGGTGAGGAAATCCTCATCAATCTCATTAGCCTCGTCGTCGCCTGCCTCGCGGAGCATCATCTGATGCTCAAAACGTGAGCGCTGGTCAATGGGGTCATTGAGCTCTGTGTAAGCATTGGCAAGCTCTCTGCCTGTAACAAACAGCTCGAAGCGGTCAACCAGAATGGGGTTGCTCTCAAGACGCTTGGTAAGAGGAGAAACCTCTACGGGATAGTCGGTGATGAAGGTGGGCTGAGTGAGTTTGTCCTCTACGAATTCCTCAAAAGCGGTGTTGAGGATATTGCCCCAGGTGTCTGTGGGCTTAACCTCAAGGTTCAGAGTCTTTGCAACTTCCTTAGCCTTCTCTGTATCTCCCATAAATTCGGAGAAATCAACGCCTGAATACTGCTTCACGGCGTCAATCATTGTCATTCTTGCAAAGGGGAGCTTGAGGCTTATTGCCTCGCCCTGATATGTGATTTCGTCGGTACCATTGGCGGCAACGCAGCAACGGTTCACAATCTGCTCGGTTCTTTCCATCATACCGCGCAGGTCTGTATATGCCTCGTAAATCTCAATAGTGGTGAACTCGGGGTTGTGCTTGACGTCCATACCCTCATTTCTGAAGAGTCTGCCGATTTCGTAAACTCTCTCCATACCGCCTACGATAAGACGCTTGAGGTAGAGCTCGGTGGCAATTCTCAGGTACATATCAATGTCCAGAGTGTTGTGGTGAGTGATAAAGGGTCTGGCGTTTGCACCGCCTGCGATAGTGTTGAGCACGGGGGTCTCAACCTCAAAGTAGTTATTTGCATCAAGATACTTTCTGATTTCGGACACAATCTTTGTGCGCTTTCTGAAGGTATCCATAACGTCGGGATTCATAATCATATCCACGTATCTCTGACGGTAACGGAGGTCGGGGTCCTTGAGACCGTGGAACTTCTCGGGGAGAGGAATCAGGGATTTTGCCAGAAGTTTAACCTCTTTGGAGTGAATGCTCACCTCGCCCATCTGGGTTCTGAACACAAAGCCCTTAATCTCAACGATATCGCCGATGTCCCATTTCTTGAGACCGGCATAAGCCTCTTCGCCCAAATCGTCAAACTTGGAGAAAATCTGGATTTTGCCTGTGACATCCCACAAGTCCATAAACATAACCTTGCCCTTGCCGCGCTTCGACTTGATTCTGCCGGCAACGCAAACGGTCTTGTCCTCGTATTTCTCAAAATTTTCTGTTATATCCTTGGCATAAGTGTCTCTGTCAGAGGTATTGACCATAAAGGGGTCGGAGCCTGCCTCCTGCAGAGCCTTGAGCTTGTCCATTCTGATCTGCTGCTGCTCGCTGACATTCTCGAAAGCTGCATTGTTCTTCTGATTATTCTCGCTCATATCAAAATTCCTTTCCGTTAGGTTATAAAAGGTGAAAAGGGCGACTCCAAAGCCGCCCGAAAAAATCACTTATTTTAAGATTTCAAGCACCTTGAATCCCATAACTCCTGCGGGAGTCTCAATCTCGGCAACATCGCCGACCTTGTGTCCCAGAAGACCCTTGCCCACGGGAGATTCGTCGGAAATCTTGAACTCTCTGGGGTTTGCCTCGTTGGAGCCTGTGATGCGGTATGTTACCTCTTTGCCTGCGGTGATGTTCTCAAGTCTTACCTTGGAGCCGACGCGGACAATTTCACTGGAGATTTCGTTTTCGTCAATGACAACTGCAACCTTGAGAGTAGCTTCGATAGTGGCAATTCTTGCCTCCAGAATAGCCTGCTCATTCTTTGCATCGTCATACTCGCTGTTTTCGGAGAGGTCGCCGTAGGAACGTGCAACCTTGATTTTCTCTGCAATTTCTTTTCTTTTTTCGCCTTTGAGGATATCCAGCTCTTCCTCAAGCTGTTTGAGACCCTCTGCGGTAATCATTATGGATTTTGCCATTTGGGACAGATCCTTTCATTTATAATTGCGATTTTATAGCACAACTTATATTATATGTTTTATTCCGCTCAATGTCAAGAGCAGTATTATGCTATTTCTCCGCGATTTCTACTCTCATTTTGAAAAGTGCTCCTCCAGATGACGTCCCAGAGAAACATAGGTCTGGCTGTCCCTTTCCGAGTGGCACATAAGCGGCACCAGAGAGCCAAGATTATACACCCCCGCCAAAGTATACAGTCCTGCCGCTATAAGTTCTCCGTCGGTGACATACTCCTCCCACTCCTTCTCAATTTCAGGGAGTTTTACTGTGTATCGGCTGTACACCCGACAGGGAATCCCCACCGAAGGAGGTGATGAAGTGAGAAGCACCGCTTCCGCTTCAGGCGAGAAAGCTGTTTCCACCGCGGAAGGGGCAATTATCAGAGAGCAGGACGAGAGGGAGTTTATTCGTCGGCTGACAAAGGGTGCGGCACCCTTCTCCCACATCAAACGCCTTGCTTCTGCTTCGTAAAGCTCCGTGTTATCCGTCACCACTGTGAACTTCCCCACCAGTTCCAGAAAAGCCTCACACACAGGTGCATAATCTCCGCTTTTGTCATAGAGCCCCACCTTTATATGACGTGCCGTGCTGTGCATTGCCTGAAGGCAGGCGACCGCCATATTGATGCTCATCCGCCCTCGGTAAAGTGCGGGTGAAAACATAGTTATCTTAGGAGACGGCACCTTCACGCGGGAAAAATTAAGCAGATTTTCTCTTCCCTCTTTTGCTCTGCGGCAGATTCGCTTTCCACCTATTCTCCCGTTTCGGCAGATATATCTCAGGTGCCTCACAGGCACATTCATAATGCTCCCTTTCCTCACCTTCAGGGAATTCACGGGGAGCATTGCCATAGGGTGCTTTCTCCACAGAGAGTTCTCTCTGTCCTCAACTGTCAGAATAGTAAGCATAAAAAACCTCCCGCAGGTACTTTCTTCAAGTATATGCGGGAGATGATTTATTTATTAAGATAAGGGATATCCGTAACCCTTTTTAGTTCTATTCGGTTACTTCAGGATAACCACTGCGTCGCCGTTTGAAAGCACGTCCACAACGTAGCCGTCCTTTGCCCTGTATTCGCTGTCTTTATACTCCTCTGCAGTAAGATAGAGGACTTTCCCGCCATAAGCCTCGCAGTATGCCTTGCAAACCTCTCTCTGAATGGCTTCCTCGTCCTTATCCCCCTGATACTTCTCTCTCACAAAGCCGTCCACCTCGGAGAGAGAGGAAAACACCGCCTGCTTTTCAGCAAGTTCGGTGAGGTCCTTATTGAATGAAAAGTATGCAAAAATATATGCCGCTGAGAAAGCTATTGCGGCGGCGATAAGCACCGCGGTAATTACAACGGGAAGGGATATTCTCTTGCTCATTATAATCTCTCCTTGAAAGTAGGATTATGCCTTAAAATTACATATAGGGATACTCGGACATAGGGTCGTAGCGAGTGCCGTAGTATCTTGCCTCGAAGTGGAGATGAGGACCTGTGGAGTAACCTGTGGAGCCTGCATAGCCGATAACCTGACCTGCTGACACATACTCGCCTGCATAAACTGTGGGATAGCTCAAATGGGCATAAATTGTAGCCTTGCCGTCGCCGTGGTCTATCCAGACGTAGTTGCCCCAGCCGCCGTTACATCCGCAGCTGCCCCATTTGCCCCAGTTGTGCTCGCACCAGCTGTAGCTGTCAATGACAGTACCCGACTGTGCCGCCACAATGGTGGTGCCCATAAAGCCCGAACCTGCGATATCAATACCGCCGTGGTAGTAACCTGTTCTCTCCTCGTAGTACTGGGAACTCAGGTAGTAATGTCCCGGTGCAGGCCATACCCAACTGCCGTCTCCGGGAGGAGTTACTCCCTGATTGTTATTGCTGTTATTGTTCTGATTCTGAGATGCATAGTAGTCCTGAATCTTCTGCTCAGTCTCGGACTGGGAATCCAGAATAGCATCAAGATGTCCTGCCGCATCCTCCTTCTTGCCGTAGAGAGATGCCAGTGCCTCCTCATGTTCGGAAAGGAGGGCATTGAGCTCCGCCTGCTTTGCGGCAAGTTCAGTTTCCTCTGCCTCCAGCACCGCCAAATCGGCATTGAGCACCTCGACCTCGGCATTTATATCGTCCATCTGTGCCTCTATCTCATCAATGAGCTTGCTGTCCTTTTCGTTCATACTGTCAATAAGCTGAACCTTGTCAACAAAATCGTTGAAGTCGGAAGCTCCCAGAATAATCTCCAGAGTAGAGACGTCGCCTGCAACATAGAGAGCACGCAGACGCTGTCTGAAAAGCTCCATATTCGCCTCAGCCTCAGCCTCCAGAGCAGAAATCTCGCTTTTCTTGTCCTCGATACTGCCCTCAATAGCCGCGATTTTCTCACGGCTTACGGCTATCTCATCATTGACGAGCTTAACCTTGGCGGCAACGGCATCCACAAGCTCCTGCTGCTTGTCGATATCTCCCTGCAGAGAATCTATAATCGCCTGATACTCCTGTGCCTCCTGACGGAGCCTGTCCTGCTCAGCCTGAAGGTCACTGAGGGTATCCGCACTTGTCATAATAACCGCAAAGAGCACCATAACCAGTGCCATTACTGCGGATAATATTTTCTTAAACAATAAAAATCACCTCTTTGTGATAACCCGTGGGTTGTCACTTACCATCCAAGAAGCTCGTTGCCTTCTTTTCTCAGGTATCTGCCGATAGAGAGCATACTGCCCAGAGCGCCGATAATCACACCTGCACCTACAAAGGCGATGCTGACAAAAACCGCAACCTCGGAGTAGTTGAGCAGTTCAAACTTTGCGATACTCTGCACCGACTTCATAATGGCATCGTAAAGGAACACCATAAGCACCGATGTGGTGATACCTGAAATGGCACCGATGGTCATACCCTCCACAATAAAGGGAATACGTACAAAGGTATCGGTGGCACCTACCGACTTCATAATGCTTATCTCGAAGCGACGTGCATACATTGTCATTCTGATGGTGTTGGAAATAATGAAAACTGATACCAACGTCAGTGCCAGAATTATCCAGAAGCTCATGGTGTTTACCAGCTTCTGAAGGCTTGTGAGTTTCTCCGCGATTTCTCTGGTGTCACGGACAGACTCAACCCCCTGCACCTTCATAATATTCTCCACGGTACGGTCATACTGAGCCAGGTCCTCCATAGTAACATCCACCGCATGAGGCAGAGGGTTGCCCTCGCCGATAAGCTGGTTGAAGATGTCCTCTCTGAGAGACTCCTGGTAATCCTTGATAGCCTCGTCCTTGGAGACAAACTCGGTCTTCACAACATTGTCGATTCTCTTGATATCTTCCTCAATATAGCGTGCCTCGTCATCCAGCACATCCATGGAAAGGAAAACTCTGGTGACGTTGGTGCCGCCGATTTTGTCAACTGCGTTTGATACATTGAGAGAAAGCAGGGACGCCGCCCCTGTCAGCAAAAGGCAGGAGATAAGCACACCCACCGAGGCGATACTCATCATACGGTTGGTCCAGATACTCTTGATGCCTTCTTTCAGCAAATATCCCAGTCCGCTTAAATTCATACCTGTCCCCCCTCACTCGGCTTTATCTCCATAGCGTCCTCAACAACCACGCCCTTATCAATGGTAATGCAACGGCTGTTGAAGCTGTGGACAAGATTATGCTCATGGGTAACAATAAGAACGGTGGTGCCGCGCTTGTTGATTTCATGAAGCAGTTCGATAATTTCATAGCTCATCTCGGGGTCTACGTTACCGGTAGGCTCGTCGGCAATAATCATCTGAGGGTTATTCACCAGAGCACGTGCCAGTGCAACTCTCTGCTGTTCACCGCCGGAGAGCTCGCTGGGGTAGTTTTCTGCCTTGTTCTCCAGTCCCACAAGTTCCAGAATATATGGAACCCTCTTCTTGATAGCACGGGGACGTGCACCTACGGCACGCATGGCAAATGCCACGTTCTCATAGACAGTCATCTTATCAATAAGTCGGAAATCCTGAAAAACTATGCCCATGGAACGGCGAAGCATAGGAACTTTTCTGCGTTTGAGCTTTTCAAGCTGTATATCGTTGACGATGATGGAGCCCGAAGTGGGAGTTTCCTCGCGCATAATCAGCTTGAGGAAGGTGCTCTTGCCTGCACCCGAGGAGCCCACAATAAACACGAACTCGCCTTTTTCTATAATAAGGCTCACCTGATTCAGTGCGTGGGTTCCTGTATGGTAAACCTTTGATACATTACGGAATTCAATCATTTTCTTACCTGCCTTTTCGGGTCACATATACATATATTATATAACGCAAATGTGACAAGCACCTGAAATACCGAAGATTATTCAGGCGGTAAAATCTGTCATTTTTCTTCTCATTCTAAAATCGCTTTGCACGCAGCTTAACATAAGTAAAGTTTCGTACAAAGCGAATCAGAGCTTTTTAAAAATTAAAATTGTGCGGGACTTGCGGAGAGGTACTTCTTAACCATAAGTGCTACCTTGAACACAATGGCATCCTCAAACTCACGGAGGTCAAGACCTGTGAGCTTCTTGATTTTTTCAAGTCTGTACACCAGAGTGTTACGGTGAACGAAGAGCTTTCTGGAGGTCTCGGAAACGTTCAGGTTGTTCTCAAAGAACTTCTGAATTGTAAAGAGGGTCTCCTGGTCAAGGCTCTCGATGGAACCGCGCTTGAAGACTTCCTTGAGGAACATATCACAGAGAGTTGTGGGAAGCTGGTATACAAGTCTTGCGATACCGAGGTTGTCGTAGCTGACAACAGCGCGCTCTGTGTCGAAGACCTTACCTACCTCAAGAGCCACCTGAGCCTCCTTGAAGGAATGAGCCAACTCCTTGATACCTGTAACAGGTGTGCCGATACCAACGTTGCAGTGAGTGTAGAACTCGCTGGAGAGAGTATCAACAATGGAGCTTGCCAACTTCTCCAGGTCGCGGCTGTCGATGCCGGTCTTGATTTCCTTGACAAGGGCAATGTCAGTCTCGTTGATGTTGATAACGAAATCCTTAGTCTTGTCAGGGAAGAGATTCTGGACTATATCATAAGCGGAAATATCGGTTTTGGATGTAATCTTGATGAGCATACAAACTCTGGTGACATCGTTTGAGAAATGGAGTTCTCTTGCCTTGATGTAGATATCACCGGGGAGAATATTGTCAAGAATGACGTTCTTGATAAAGTTACTTCTGTCGTACTTCTCATCATAGTACTGCTTGATGCTGGTGAGCGATACAGAAAGAAGCTGAACATATCTCTGGGCAATTTCGTCGGAGCCCGAAACAAAAACAGCATAGTCAGCACGGGTGCTGCTGCCGAAAGCCTTGTAGGTGCAACCGTTAATAACAAAAGGAACGGTAGCGCTCAAGGTCTCGGAGTTGATATTCTCGTTAACCTCACCGATACGACCCAGTTCTGAACAGGCGATGACTACGGAAGTCTCGTCCACAACGCCCACGACTCTGTCGATAGCGTCCTTCATCTGATGAATAATACCCTGAAACAATCTGTTTGACATAAGCTTGCCTCCGCATATTAAAAATTAGATATAGTCAAAATCCCCACTCGTTTGGAGAAATGATACCAAAATGCAACTGATATCATATACATATTACACAAAGAAATTAAAAAATGCAACCTTTTTTCGAAAAAAAACTTATTTTTTTATCAAAATTGCTGAATTTTATATTTGGTCTGCAGAAAAATAATCTCTGCCCGTTACAAATTCCCATTTTTTGCACCCAAATTTTCTCTCATCCGCCCCTCGTTCCTTCGCAGAATATATCGTGTACGGCAGCAACCAGAGAGGAAACCGCGTAGCATATAATCCGTCTCGTCACTGATAAAACCTTGTAGCAGATAATCCCAGCCTCTTTTATAAAAGGGAGGTGGCTGTGCATCAGCACAGACGGAGGATTGGAAAAGCAATACAGCAGATAATAGCGAAGCAAATGACAATCCCCCACCGCCCTGTGGGCGGAGCCCCCTTTGCACAAAGGGGCCTTTTATTGCGTCATCTCCAAGCGGGCGGCAGGTTGCCGCCCCTACGGTTCAGAGAAACCTCTTGCCAAGCCGCCCCTGCATTTACCTCTTACCTAAACTCGCCTCCCTTGTGAAAGGGAGGTGGCTGTGCGTCAACACAGACGGAGGGATTGAGAATTTGAAGTAACAGGAAAATCAAAAGAGCAACAAATGACAATCTCCCACCGCCCTGTGGGCGGAGCCCCCTTTGCACAAAGGGGCCTTTTATTGCGTCATCTCCAAGCGGGCGGGTGGATTTTCCACCTCATCCGTCGCCTGCGGCGACACCTTCCTCTCAACTGGAAGGCTTCTCGGGCGGCGGGTAGTTTTTCGGGAAGTGGTGGATTAGCGGGCGGCAGATGCCGCTATGGTCGGGGAACTCCTGCGTTTAGCGGGCGGCAGGTTGCCGCCCCTACGGTTCAGAGAAACCTCTTGCTCAAGCACTCCGCCCCTGCATTTACCTCTTACCCAAACTCGCCTCCCTTGTGAAAGGGAGGTGGCTGTGCATCAGCACAGACGGAGGGATTGAGAATTTGAAGTAAGAAAAAAGCAGCAGAGGAAAACTCTGCTGCCTGATGTTATGTTTGGTTATTTATACCTTAAAGATATATCAGTTTACAATTGTCTGCTCTGTTTCCTTGTCGAAGACGTGAATCTTGTCAAGAGCAAAAGCAATCTTGATGCTGTCGCCGGGTTTTGCTGTGGATGTAGGAGCAACACGTGCTGTAATGGGAACACCGTTGATGTTTACATAGAGGTAAATCTCAGCACCCATAAGCTCGGTAACGTCTACTGCAGCCTCGATAACGCTGTCGCCTGCCTTTGCGATGAACTCGGGCTCATCGTGAACGTGCTCGGGACGGATACCGAAGCGAACTTCCTTGCCGATGTAATCGTTGAGAGCGCCGTTTGCGTTCTTCTCTGCAGGAAGCTTGATCTCGTACTTGTCAAACTTCAGAGCAACGCCGTCACCCTTCTTAACGAGAGTAGCATCAACAAAGTTCATCTGGGGAGAACCGATGAAGCCTGCTACGAACTCATTGCAGGGCTTGTCGTAGAGGTTCTGGGGAGTATCAACCTGCTGAATGAAGCCGTCCTTCATAACAACGATTCTGGTACCCATTGTCATAGCCTCTGTCTGGTCATGAGTAACGTAGATGAATGTTGTGCCAAGTCTCTGATAGAGCTTGGAGATCTCGGTTCTCATGTTAGCACGGAGCTTTGCATCAAGGTTGGAGAGAGGCTCGTCAAGAAGGAATACCTTAGGATCACGAACGATAGCACGACCCAGAGCAACACGCTGTCTCTGACCACCGGAGAGAGCCTTGGGCTTTCTGTCGAGAAGGTGACCGATGTCGAGGATCTTAGCAGCCTATTCAACCAGCTTCTTGATCTCGTCCTTGGGAACCTTACGGAGCTTCAGACCGAATGCCATGTTGTCGAATACGGACATGTGGGGG
>JAFQNJ010000036.1 GCA_017395925.1 Ruminococcus sp.
AGACAGGTGGACCTTCCGGCGGATGCATTCCCGCACACCTTATCGATACACCTATCGACTACGATAACCTCCTCGCTATCGGCTCTATGATGGGTTCGGGCGGACTTATCGTTATGGACGAGGACACCTGTATGGTTGATATGGCTAAGTTCTTCCTTGAGTTCACAGTTGACGAGTCCTGCGGTAAGTGTACTCCCTGCCGTATCGGTACAAAGAGACTTCTTGAGATGCTTGAGACCATCACAAACGGAAACGGTACTCTTGAGCTCATCGACGAGATGGAGAAGCTCTGCTACTACATCAAAGAGAACTCCCTCTGCGGTCTCGGTCAGACTGCTCCCAACCCCGTTCTCTCCACACTTAACTTCTTCCGTGACGAGTACATCGCTCACGTTGTTGATAAGAAGTGTCCCGCAGGCGTTTGTAAGTCCCTCACTTCCTACGTTATCGTTGCTGACAAGTGTAAGGGCTGTACTGCTTGCGCAAGAGTTTGTCCTGTTGGCGCTATCAGCGGCAAGGTTAAGGAAGCTCACGTAATCGACACCAACAAGTGTATCAAGTGCGGCGCTTGCATGGAGAAATGTAAGTTCGGCGCTATCATCAAAGAGTAAGAGAAAGGAGAACTAATATAATGGAAATGCTTAATATCAAAATTAACGGTATGCCTTTCTCTGTTGAGAAGAATACAACCATTCTTGACGCTTGCCGTCAGTTCGGCATCAAAATCCCCACACTCTGCTTCCTCCGCGATATCAACGAAATCGGCGCTTGCCGTATGTGTATGGTAGAGGTTAAGGGCGCAAGAAGCCTTGTTGCTTCCTGTGTATATCCCATTGACAGAGAGGGTACCGAAATCTTTACAAACAGCCCCAAGGTAATCGAGTCCAGAAAGACTACTCTGGAGCTTATTCTCTCAAACCACGACAAGAAGTGTCTTAGCTGCCCCAGAAACAACAACTGTGAGCTTCAGGCACTCTGTAAGGAATACGGCATTGAGGACGAGAACAAGTTCGAGGGTGCTAACCCCGTACTTCCCATCGACACCACAACCGATCACCTTGTAAGAAACAACAACAAGTGTATCCTCTGCCGTCGTTGCGTTGCAGCTTGTAAGGAGCAGCACGTTGGCGTTATCGGCCCCAACAACAGAGGTTTCGATACAACTATCGGCTGTGCATTCGACCAGAATCTTGCTGATGTTGCTTGTGTATCCTGCGGTCAGTGTACTGCAGTTTGTCCCACAGGTGCTCTGGTTGTTAAGGACGAGACAGCTAAGGTATTCGAGGCTATCGCTGATCCCGAGAAGGTAGTTATCGTTCAGACTGCTCCCGCAGTAAGAGCTGCTCTCGGCGAAGAATTCGGTATGCCCATCGGCACCAACGCAGAGGGCAAGATGGTTGCTTCTCTCAGACGTCTTGGCTTTGACAAGGTATTCGACACCAACTTCGGTGCTGACCTTACAATCCTTGAGGAAGGCACAGAGTTTATTGACCGTGTTAAGAACGGCGGCGTTCTTCCCATGATCACTTCCTGCTCACCCGGCTGGATCAAGTTCTGTGAGCACTACTATCCCGACCTTCTCCCCAACCTCTCCACCTGTAAGTCTCCCCAGCAGATGACAGGTGCTATCATCAAGAGCTACTATGCTGAGAAGGAAGGCATTGACCCCAAGAACATCGTTTCCGTTTCCGTAATGCCCTGTACTGCAAAGAAGTTCGAGCACAAGCGCGACGATCAGGGTAAGGACGGCATCAAGGATGTTGATATCGTTATCACAACCCGCGAGCTTGCTGATATGATTAAGAAGGCAGGTCTCCAGTTTACAGAGCTTCCCGACGAGGATTACGATCCCGCTCTGGGCATCTTCACCGGTGCTGCTGTTATCTTCGGTGCAACCGGCGGTGTTATGGAAGCTGCTCTTCGTTCCGTTGCTGACATTCTCACAGGCGACGACCTGAAGAAGGTTGACTACCACGAGGTTCGCGGCACTCAGCCCATCAAGTATGCTACCTACGATGTTGCAGGTATGGAAGTTAAGGTTGCTGTTACTTCCGGTCTCGACAACGCTGCAAAGCTTCTTGACGAGATTCGCGCAGGCAAGGCAGACTATCAGTTCGTTGAGATTATGTGCTGTCCCGGCGGTTGCGTAAACGGCGGCGGTCAGCCCATCGTTCCTGCTTCTGTAAGAAACTATGTTGACATCAAGGCAGAGCGTGCAAAGGTTCTCTACGATCAGGATGCTGGTCTCCCCATGAGAAAGTCTCACGAGAGCCCCATCGTTAAGAAGCTCTACGAGGAGTATCTTGGCGAGCCCGGCGGCCACAAGGCACACGAGCTTCTCCACACAACTTATGTTGAGAGAACCAAGTATTGATTTATTACTACTAACATTATAAATCAGCTATAAATTCAGCGCAGATACCGAGGTATCTGCGCTGTTATTTTTTATCAGGGGTTATTCTCCATAACTTTCTTTGCAAATTCAGTATTGATGCTGTCAGTGTCATTAGGCTGTGCAGGAGCAGTCGCAGAAGTGGGATTGATTTCGTGCTGTACCACGTCAACTATCACTCCGTGGTCAAACTTTTTGTTCTCCCCTGCAGGCATCTCCTCGGGATATATTGTGGACTTTTTCTCTTCTTTCATATAATCACCTTCTAAAAGTTTCTGATAACATTATTCTCGTTTGACATAAAATTATAAATGGAAACTTATGTTATTTCCTATTAAGAAATAATATTTTCCGCTGACTTTTCAAGTCACCCATATATCACTCATCCATAATATTTTTCTAATAAACTTAAGAATATTTTAAAATTCATTGTTTTTTTCTTTAAAAAGGTGTAATATGTTATACAGGGTTTTATGCCTTAATACTATATGATTTACCAAGGTGAACACTATGAAAATCATTGTTGTCGGATGCGGAAAAATCGGCAGAGCTGTTATTGAGAGCCTCGTCAGAGAAGGACACGATGTTGTAGCCGTAGATAATCACGCGGAAACCATAGAGGAGATTACCAATCTCTATGATGTTATGGCTGTATGCGGCTCGGGTACTGACTGTGATACACTTCAGGACGCTGACATTCAGAAGACAGATATCTTTCTGGCTTGCACAGGCTCCGATGAGCTCAATATGCTCAGTTGTTTTATCGCACGCAATTTAGGTGCAAAGAACACCATTGCCAGAATCCGTGACCGTGCATATAACGAAAAAAATCTGGGTTCTCTCCAGCAGCAGCTTGAACTCTCCATGTCAATCAACCCGGAGAGATTAGCAGCGTATGACATATATAACGTTCTTAAACTTCCCACCGCGGCTCATATTGAGACCTTTTCCACCAAAAAGTTTGAGATTATCGAGCTTGTACTCAAAGAGGATTCTCCTCTGGCGGGTACCCGAGTTATGGATCTGAGAAAAAAATATCCAGCAAACTTCCTTATCTGTGCCGTACTGAGACAGGATGAGATTTACATCCCCGGCGGTGCATTTATTCTCAAAAGCGGTGACCGAATTGCTGTAACCGCGGCACCCAATGAAATCATCAAACTCCTCAGACACCTTAAGCTCACAAAGAAACAGGCTAAGAACGTAATGATTCTCGGTGCCAGCCGCACTGCCTACTATCTGGCAAAAATGCTCCTCGCCACAGGCTCATCCGTCACAATTATCGATAAAGACCCCGAGGTCTGCAAGACTATGTGCGAAGCGCTTCCCTCTGCAAATGTTATCCTTGGAGACGGTGCACAGCAGGAGCTTCTTCACGAAGAGGGTCTCAATACCGTTGATGCCTTTATTTCTCTGACAGGCATGGATGAGGAAAACATCCTCATCTCCTACTATGCCTCAACTCAAGAGGTTCCCAAGGTTGTCACCAAGGTGAACCGCGATGAGTTTATTTCTCTTGCCAATAGACTGGGACTTGATACCATCATCTCCCCCAGACGCGCTATTTCAGACCTTATGCTGAGATATGCACGTGCTACGCAGAACACCGTTGGCAGTAACGTAGAAACCCTCTACAAGATTATGGAGGAACACGCGGAGGCACTTAAATTCCACGTTTCCTCGGATTTCAAATACACCGACATCCCCCTTAAGAATATGCACTTCAAAAAGAACATTCTCATTGCGGGAATTCTTCGAAACAGAAAGACCATTGTCCCCACCGGTGATGATGTAATTCTCCCCGGTGACAAGGTTTTCATAGTCAGTGCAGGTCACAGACTTCTCGACCTTGAGGATATTATAGATTAAGGTGAAATAATTTATGAACAGACAAATGGTTATAAACACCCTGGGCCACATCACCCTGGCTGCGGGTGCTCTGATGACACTCCCCACTCTTGTGTCTCTTATTTGCGGAGAATACCGTGTAATGTGGAGTTTCCTTATTGTTATAGCTATCGCACTTGCATTGGGACTTCTGATGAAATTTGTCACTAAGCCCACAAGCAAAATCATATATGCCCGTGAAGGCTTTGTAATTGTTTCCTTCTCATGGATTATGATGTCACTCATTGGGGCACTGCCCTTTACTATTTCAGGTGAAATTCCCTCATATATAGATGCACTCTTTGAAACCGTCAGCGGTTTCACTACTACCGGTGCTTCAATCCTTACCGATGTGGAAAGTATGAGCTACGGACTGCTTTTCTGGAGAAGCTTCTCTCACTGGATTGGTGGTATGGGAGTACTTGTGTTCGTTATGGCACTTATACCAAACATTCCCGACAGAGCTATCCATATTATGAGAGCAGAGATGCCCGGACCCGAAGTTGACAAAATACTCCCCAGAGCAAGAGATACTGCAAAAATTCTCTATATTATTTACATTGCTCTGACAGTAATAGAGATAGTTCTGTTGAAATTAGGTGGAATGCCGCTCTTTGACAGCGTTGTTCACACTTTCGGCACAGCGGGCACCGGCGGATTTGGAATCAAAGCTGACAGTATAGCATCCTACAATCCATATCTGCAGTGGGTAATCACTATATTTATGCTTATCTTCGCTCTCAACTTCAACCTCTACTTCCTTCTTATCATCGGAAGAATCCGGTCTGTAATCCGCAGTTCGGAGTTATGGTGCTTTGTCATTATTGTTTTGGCATCGGTAGGCATTGTTTCCCTGAATGTTTTCCATATATACGGAAGTTTCTCCGAAACATTAAGAGCATCCGCTTTTCAGGTTGCTTCCATAATATCTACAACAGGATTCGCTACTACAAATTTCGACCTATGGCCGGGACTTTCCAAAGCCATTCTCCTCTTCCTGATGATTGTGGGCGGATGTGCGGGCTCCACCGCAGGCGGACTAAAGGTATCCCGAATAATCATCCTGATGAAAGCAGTTTTCAGAGAACTCAAAAAAGCTTTGCATCCACGAAGCGTCAGAGTTGTAAAAATGGAAGGCAAAAAAGTAGACGAACAGGTATTAAGCGGTGTTACATCATACTTCACCGTCTATGTTCTCTGCATTATTGTTATTTTCATCCTTTTGAGTATCGAGCCTGTGAGCGTTGAAACCAACCTCAGTGCCACCCTTGCCTGTTTCAACAACATTGGACCGGGCTTAGATGCGGTAGGACCAACTCTCAGTTATGCTGAATACTCCCCCTTCTCAAAGCTTCTGCTTTCTGCGGCCATGCTTTTGGGCAGACTTGAGATTCTCCCCCTGATACTGGGACTCAATCCACTTCTGTGGAAAAAGAGATAAGCTTCACATTAAAAGAGCCACCGACGAAAAAGTCGGTGGCTTTGATTTTTATATTCAGATTTCAGGTTTAAACATAGGCATTAGCTGGAGTTTGAAAAGATTTGCCTTGTGCTTTGCATCTATGAGAGCTTTCTTGTCCATATCGTCTATCTCCCCTGTGCGGATATATCGGTCAAGCTCTGCATAGGTAAATCCAAGATTCTCCTCGTCGGTCTTTCCCGAGAGTCCGTCAATGGGCACCTTCTCCACAAGTTCCTCGGGAAGTCCCAGGTAACGACCCAGCTCCTTGACTTCTGTAACGGTAAGGTGACACATAGGGCTGAAATCTCCTGCGGCATCACCATAGCGGGTAGAATAGCCCACCCAGTCCTCGGAGAGATTGCAGGTATTGACAACTCTGCCGTTTACACTCTGGGAAACCGCATAGAGCGTTGCCATACGGATTCTGGCAGGAAGGTTTGTCTTTGTCTGGGAGGTGAGTTCCAGTTCTTCAGGCATTGCAGACAGCACTCCCTCAACGGCATCTTTGATATTGACCTCGTAGTGCTTTATTCCAAGGTGCTCCACCAGCTTATACGCCGCATCAATATCGTGCTGCTTGCCGCAGGGCATCAATACTCCTATAACTCTTTCCTTTGTGAGTGCCCTTACGCAAAGTGCCGCGGCAACGGAGCTGTCCTTGCCCCCTGATATACCAACAACCGCATTGGCACCCTTGCCGTTTTCCTCAAAGAAATCCTGTATCCATTTTACACATTCGTTACAAATTCTTTCTACATCAAACACAGTATCACCTCATCAAATCACATCTATCTGACACATTCTCATAACAGCAAGTGCCGCCTCGTGAGTATCAGGAGTAACACCTGCACAGCAGGAGGAATCCACAGAAATAGGTATCTCAGGGAAATTAGCTTTAAGAAGCAATGCATTTGAAACCACACAAATGTCGGTGCAGAGACCTACCAGTTCAATGGATATTTCATCGTCGCCTGCAAGCTCCTTCACTTTATCAGGCAGGAAGGCTGCTCCGAAGGTAAGTTTCTTCACTCTGAGACATTCTCTTCCCTGAAGGGCGTCCTCTACTTTACTGTCAAGCTCATAACCTTCAGTTCCCTCTATACAATGCTCAACGGGAAGTTTCTTGCCTTCTGCGGTGCTCAGATAGTTTTCGAAATGAGTATCGTAGGTAACGATAATATCACCGTCAAAACCGCGGATTTTGCTCACAACGTTATCGACTATTGCCACAGCCTCGGGTGTACCAAGAGAGCCGTCCACAAAGTCTTTCTGCATATCAACTACAATAAGAATCTTTTTCATAAAATCACCATCCAAAGATTATATATCCTATATGTAAATAATATACCACAATTCTTTATCCGCATCAATAGTAAAAGCTCCCTTATGCGGGAGCTTTCTTAATTTAATCTTTGACTTTTTCGTATACGATATATTGACAGTTGCTCTCCTTGCTCCGCTCCTTCATACAGGCATACACTCTGTCACGAAGGTCGCGGCTCTGCTCTCTTTTGGGAAGAGTTTCGTCCGCATAAAAAGGTCCGTCAATATAAACTGTTGTGCGGGGCTTCTTTGAGAATCTCCGCTTCTGATACGTTACCGTCTGGGAAAAAACAGGGCTTGAAAGTTTCACGGGGTAACGGAAGGATGCATCCGAAAAGGGACGTATCTCCGTGTAGTATTCCCAGACGTGAGCCTCGGGATAAATGGTGACAACCTTCTTTTCATCAATACGTCTGCCAACCGCTTCGGTGAAACTCCGCATTCCTGAAGGGCTTGATGATATAGGTAACGCCCCCAGAAACGGCAGGATTTTTCCGATAACAGGCAGGGTATAATTAGCCGGACTCACCACCACATATATACGCTTGGGCAATGCCGCCAAAGCAGGGATAAACACATCTCCTACAGGCTGAGTGTGGTTTGCATAAATGAAATAGCCCTCTCCCTTTGCCGCCTTCAGCACTCTGCGGTTTTTGTATCGGACGTGGAGAAAAAGTCTGCAAAAAGGAGTGCCGAAAACCACTGCCGCCGAGTAAATCAAAGCAGACTTGAGTTTTGAGAAAAACCCATCTCTGATATATTCATAGTCCGCTCCCAGTTCAAACTCCTGATCGGGGCATGTCTCGAAATCATCTGTGAATTCCCTGTAATATCTGACTTTATCCTTATTCATTATGCCGAATTTCTCCCACTGCCCATCCAGCCTGCGATGTCATCATCTTCAAAGGTATAGACAAGCTCCTTGCCGTAGGCTTTCTCATAGGCTTCCTTTTTCTGCATATAGTCACGCTCACACATTTCCATACTGTTTTCCTTCACCGTTTTTGCAGGGTCGGGGTAAATTGTGGGCAGGATATGAACTATATACTTCACCTTATAAAATCCCTCTGCATCCTCTTTCTCAAGATTCTGCATCTCCACAAAGCAGGAAATAACAGGTGCACCCAGTTTTGCCGCATAATAATATGCACCGCGCTTCAAAGGACGGGGCTTGCGGTAATTGAACCACATCTCCTGCTCGGGATAAATGAGGATATACTCATCTCTCTCAATCAAATCCTTGAGAATAGAGAAAAAATCCCTCTGCATATAGCTTTTGTTGGTGCCTGAGATGGGGATTATATCCGAATAATTCATAAGGAATCCGATGAATCCGGGCATTGCAAGGTTGGTCTCCTGGCTGACGATATTGATACGCTTCTTGTGAAGTTTTCTAACCAGATGTCTCACCGTAGTGTTATCAAGAGGACTGAAGTGGTTGCTGGTGATAATTGCACCGCCTGTAAGTCCGTCCAGATTTTCAAGACCCACAATCTCGGTATTGCGATTAAGTGTTCGGGTGAGGATATTTGCGATTTTTCTTGCCACATAGGTCTTTGCACGAAAGCTCAGCTTATCGTTGTTATCAAGGAAATTTCTGATAATCTCCCCTTTTTCCTCCATAGAAAGCACAGGGTCATTAACCTCAACCTTTGAGTGAAACTCTCCGCTTTCTGCGGCTTTGCTGATATTCTCAATTACTTCCTCACGCTTATCTCCGATAATCATAATCTGATTTTCACTCCACTCTCAAACACTTTCTTAAAGGTTACGTCTGTATCGGGAATTGAATTGCCTCGCTGAATCAGAAGACCCAGACAGTCCTTGTCCGACTTCTTTTTCTCGTCATCATAGTTTGCCTTGTACTCCTTGATTTCCTCAAGGTAGCCTGATTCCTCTGCATATTTCCAGAAATAGTCTTCATACTGGATGTTATCATAGCACCATGGCTTTGAGAAGAGATTGTAGTGAATGATGCCAAGGTTTTCTATCTCAGCCTTACCCTCAGTAGGCATCGCATCCCAACGCTCATCAAGATAAAGAATTCTGCCCGAACAAATTGCGTTGAGGTAGTCCTGATCGGGAGCGACACAGTCAAACTGATATGTAGTAAGGAGTGAGAGGAAATGCTCGGATAGTTTTACATCTCTCAACGCCTTCAGATTCATCAGAAGCACGCCTGAATTGATGTACTTGTCACAACTTACACCTACCGCGTTCTCCATATAGTTCACCAGCTCGGGAACCTCGGAAACAGAGTGGTCCTGACAAGCACCGATAAGATTATCCCCAAGGTCTATGGAGAAAAGTTCGGATAAATCTCCGGGGATTACAACGTCGCTGTCGATGTAGATACCCTTATCATACTGGGGGAACATCTCGGGAATAAAGAGGCGGAAATAGATTGTGAGGGTGAAATAGTCACATCTGAGGCGGTTGGACATCTTGTCGGTAATTGCCTCCAGACCCTCATTCATACGGAAAAACTCGATCTCAAAATTCTCGGTAGCAAGGGAGGAGAGCTTTTTCATATTCTCCTCTGCAAGCTCCTGATAGAGAATGATAGCTTTATAGTTATTTTCTTTTGAGGAATTTTCTGCTGCTGACTTCAATGCCACTGCCAGATAGGGGGCATAGCCGTCATCGATAGAAAAAAATACAGGAATTATGGGTTTACTCATCTTGATATCTCCTTTTCTCTTGTGTAAGCAGTTCTGACTTCTTCATACTGCTCAAATAATCTGTCATATTCATATATTTTCAGAGTGCTGTGAACCTTGTCAATGTGCCATGGTTTCACGCTCACTGTATGTATGTAGGGGAAAAATCTGAAGCTTGTGGTAAAATGCTGAAACACAGTATCAGATTTCAGTTTTCGCTGCTCATTATAGCATCTGTCAGCTTTGATTTTTACCTTTGCCAGCTTATTGATTGCCGACTGGTCAGGCATAAACATCTTTTTATCGCGGCATCTCTCTCGGCATTTTTCAAAGAGACCTGTCCTGCGGATTTCTTCAAGATTCAAAAGAAGAACACCTGAATTCATATAATCACGACGCAAGATATTTCTTCTGAAGAACCATGAGCCGTAATAATCAAGCACCCCTGCAAGCTCTGCTCCCTCAAGGTCGGTATGATAAAACCCGGAAAAATCTCTGCGACATATAATGTCGTTGTCGAGATATAGTATTTTATCAGGAAGTTCGGGGATAAGGTCTGCGTACAGCCTCAGCATACAGCCCGGAGTAAATCTGGTCTCAAGGTTTTTCTGCGGAATACATTGTCTGAACTCCCCGGATGCGTCAATAACACGGACAAAACTCTCAGAATTTTTCTCCTTTAGAATTTTATTCATATATTCAGCAAAGCTTTCAGGTACAGGCTCACAGGATTTGCCGTTCTGTTCAAAAGCCATTGTAAGTATATAAACCGATAGCGGCTCTTCGGTGTGATTCATAATGGAAAGAAGTGCAATAATCACTCCGTCCACAATATTCTTATCACCGCAAAACATCAGATTCATTTTATACTCTCCCAAAACTTTTCTACATTCAGATTATATAAAAGAAAATACAAACAAATTGTAAAATACTGCCGATAAGACAGAAAATATGGAAAACCGAGTGCATATATCTCTTTTTCTTGCCGATTACATAGATAACAGCACCAATGGTATATGCGATACCGCCTGCCAAAAGCCACATAAGCCCTGCAAAGGGGATGGCTTCAAGGGCAACCTTACCTGCAATTACAATGCACCAACCCATTCCGATATAGCAAATCATAGAGAGAACTGCAAACTTCTTGTGGTCAATAGCCGCAAACACAACGCCCACCGCGGCACATCCCCACACAAGTCCGAATATTGTCCATCCCCATGCGGGGGAATGCGGTATGAGACAACTGAGAAGGATAGGGGTATAGGTACCTGCTATGAGGAAATATATGGTGCAGTGATCAAGCACCTGCATAACCTTTTTACCCATTTCGGATTTAAGCCCATGGTACACACTTGACATTGTGTAGAGGGATATCAGAGATGCACCGTAAATAGCACTTCCTACCACAGACCACGGGTTACCCTTTATGGCAGAAAACACAACACATAATGCAAGTGCAACTACGCCGAATCCGCCGCCCACAATGTGGGATATCATATTGAACAATTCTTCTTTTCTGGTGTAACTGGGGAGAAGTCTGTCCCTGAGTTTTGTTCTGCTCATAATAACCTCCTGTGAGTTTTGAGTTTAAGTATTCTGACAACATAATTTCGATGTCAAAAAACATTTTCATTACAAAATCAAATCTGCTTATATTATACTTCTGTGTTTTAGGAAACCTCAACCTACACTGCGGTTTTCTCTTCCTACACTCTGTTTCTAGAGGTAAACACCCCCAAACCCTGACAGTAGAGTAGTAGAAATGCCACTCTACTCACGGTAGAGTGGCAAAAATCTTTGATAAATTGTACATTGAACTTGGGTGCGAAATATGGTATTATTAGTAAGTACTCTATAAAACAATATTAGTTATGATTTATAAATACAAAATTTGCTTTGACTCTGTCTGAGATATTAAAACAAATCTGACAGCAAAAGTATGCAAAATGCACCTACTTCATCTTTCCCCCTGCGAGGTATTTTCTTATGGATAATCTCAAATCAATTGTTGCAAAAAATATAACACAGCTCAGAATTGCCAAGGGTATGACACAGCTTGAGCTTGCCGAAAAACTCAACTATTCGGATAAAGCAGTCTCCAAGTGGGAGCGTGGTGATTCTCTGCCCGATATCACCGTCCTTGCACAAATTTCCGAAATGTTCGGAGTCACTCTCGACTACCTCATTCACACCCACAAGGAAGCCGACGACTCAGGAATGAAGCTCTCTGCGGCTACAAAAAAGAAGAATCACGTCTTCATCACCGGTATGAGCATTCTTCTGGTCTGGCTTGTAGCTACCCTCTGCTTTGTTATTTTATCCGTTTTACCCATAGATAACAGAATTCAGTGGCTTTCTTTCCTCTACGCCGTACCCGTCACCACAATTGTGTGGCTGGTGTTCAATTCCGTATGGTTCAACCGCCACAGAAACTTCCTCATCATTTCCCTTCTGATGTGGTCATCTCTTGCGGCAATTCAGCTTTCGTTTCTCCTTTTCGGTGTCCCCTTCTGGCTGATTTACCTTCTGGGAATACCCGGCCAGATTATCATCTTTATGTGGTCAAGGCTCCGATATAAAAACACCTCCGCCAGACGCGGTTTCTTCGACAAACCCGACAACAAAGAAAAAGAGCTTTACTGATTCTCTTTTCTTTATACACATCATTTTTATACATAAACACAAAAACACCGCAGTTATCAGTTACTGCGGTGTTTCTTGTTTTATTATGCTATTTTAGAATTATTCCTCAGTATCTCCATCGGTAAGCTGTGCATATTCGGGAGCATCCAAGGGTACTGTATTCGCCTGAACAGATGAGAGCTTGCGTCTTATCTGACGGGTACGGACACCCACAAGTTTATCAAGCTCACGGTTCGCCTGATCGAGTCTCTGCTGGGTCATCTCAAGCACATCGTTAAACTTGTCAAACTCGGTTTTGACAGAGCCCAGAATCTGCCAGACTTCGGCAGAGCGCTTCTGCACAGCCAAGGTTTTGAAGCCCATCTGCAAGGAGTTGAGCAGTGCCGCCATGGTGCTGGGACCTGCGATATTCACCTTGTATTCACGCTGAAGAATCTCCACCATTCCGCGGTTGACAGCTTCTGCATAGAGTCCCTCTGTGGGCAGGAACATAATGGCGAACTCCGTTGTGTTGGGCGGGTCAATGTATTTATCTCGGATATCCTTTGCCTCTTTTTTAAGGGTTGTAAGAAGATTTTTAGCCGCCGCATCGGAGAGCTCCTTGGAACCTGAATCCAGAGCATCCTGAAGTGCCATATATGTATCTGCGGGGAACTTGGAGTCAATGGGCAGATATATGAAGCCATCATCTTCGGCAGGAAGCTTTACTGCAAATTCAACTCGCTCGGGGCTTTTGAGTTTGGTGGAAACGTTCTCCTCGTACTGCTCGGGAGCGAGGATTTCCTTAAGAATTGAACCGAGCTGAACCTCTCCGAGAATACCCCTTGTCTTGACACCCGAAAGAACTTTTTTAAGGTCGCCCACACCGTTTGCCAGAGTCTGCATCTCACCGAGACCTTTGTACACCTGCTCCAGCCTCTCATTAACAAGAGAGAAGGACTGGTTCATTTTCTCCTCAAGAGTTTTCTGGAGTTTTTCGTCAACAGTCTTCCGAACTTCATCCAGTTTCTTATTATTGTCCTCCTGCATATAAGTAAGGCGCTTCTCCACCGTTGAGCGGATATTGTCAAGCTTCTGCTCATTTTCCAGAGAAAAAGTCTTGAACCTGTCCTCAAGCATTGCAATTTTTTCCGACTGGCTCTGGGAAGCATTCTGCTGATTGAGGGCTATCATATCACCAAGATTCTTCACCGACTGCTGAACGCTCTGTGTAACCTCCTGGCGAAGCTGTGCAGCGTCAACACGGCTTTCTTCCCTGATTTGTCTCACTATATCCCCACTCTCACCTTTTGCGGAAAAACTGCGAATAATCAGAATTACCACCGCAATAATCAGTGCTGCAAGCAGGGAAATTATAATATAATCCATAGGCTCATCCCCTTTAATTATCTATACATAATCATAACACCGAGGGGATTTGGTGTCAACTAAAAAAGCCTGCCGAAAAACTTCGACAGGCTTGATTTAAAAGGTGCTGGAGACTATTCTTTCACACTCCTTGGGGGAATATATAAACTCGTCAATATGGTCACCGTCAAAGTAATACTTCGGAGGTTGCGGTGAGTATTTGTAATCAAAGGTATCAACAATAATCAGCTTTACCTTCATCTTCTGGGGTATGATACTCTTGATGTACACACTTGCCTGTTGCCCTACCCTGATACCATCCTTACTCTCTGCAAGACCTGCAAGGTTGGGAGCAAGCTCCACAAATGCGCCGTAACTCTCCACAGAGCGGATTACACCGGCAACGGTCTCTCCGGGAGAAAAGTTATCCGCGTTCTCCTGCCATGTACCCAGAAGTTCCTTGTGGCTCAGGCTGATTCTGCCGTTTTCAATAGACTTTATCACCGCTTTCACATCCATACCTACGGTAAATCGTTCTCTGGGGTGCTCGATTCTTGATACAGAAATTGTATCAATAGGCATCAGCGCCACTATTCCGCATCCGATATCCGCAAAAGCACCGAAAGTCTCAAGGTGGGTAATTCTGGCATTCACCACATCCCCCACTCTCAGCCTGTTTATGTAGTTTTCCATACACCTGCGCTGGGCTTTTTCTCTGGAAAGCATTGCTACCGCCTCGCCGCTGTGGTCTCTGGAAAATCCTGTTATCACAAAACTCACAGGGCGGTTTACTCTGCTTATTACCGCAATATCCCGAACACGCCCCTCTCTTATACCGAGAGCACCCTCCTGTCTGGGTATTACACCCTTGATGCACCCCAAATCAACCGTCAGATTGTGCAAGGAGTCGCATACAGTTGCTCTTGCCTCAAGTATTCTCTGCTCTCTGTAAGCATCTGTGAGTGTGGTTATACTCTGCATATATGTACTGTTAGTGCTGTCCTCAATAAGACATCCCTCGGGTAAAAATTCCGCCATATGAAGCCTCCGATGTTTTGATATTTACAGCTCATTATATGCCGCGATTAAAATATATATTACCTCTGCGATATATACAGATGACGTAATTGTTAATTTTTCTATATGTATTGAAATAGCCCCTGATTTGTAGTAAAATGAATATATATATTATTTTGGAAGTGATAAGAATGAAAAAAATCAGCAGGACACTGAGTATTCTCTGTATTCTGGCAACTCTTTGCCTGACACTTGCAGGCTGTAAGGTGGGAAGCGGTGCCTCTCCCGATGAAGCAACCATCACCACAGGAAGCATCTCTGATACCACCGCAGTCACAGAAACATCCGAGACCGAAACCCCATCTGTCACTCCCACAGATGCTCCGGAGAGTCAAGGCGGTCAGCCCTCAGGCAGCGGTTCAGACAATGGCGGACCGGTTTCTTCAAACACCGACCGACTCACCATCACAACAGGTAACAAAGGATATGCCTTTGATGTTGGCAGCACAATTACCTACACCTTCAATATGCAGACTCCCAAGAAAATAGAGGATGTTCAGGCAGTTGTTAGCTATGACAGCGCTTACCTGAAGCTCAAGAGTGCTGATGTAACAAAGATGTTCCCTGTTCTCGGTGCATCCACTATTTACAACACAAATATTCAGAACACCGTCAAGTTCAATGCTGTAAACATTCAGGGCTTTGACTTCACATCAAAAAACGCTCTCGTATCTCTGCAGTTTGAAATTATCGCCAAAGGTGCCACTTCGGTCAACACCGCTGTTGAGGTTATGACCGAAAAGGGCGGCACACCCTACGTTGAGAACTTTACCAAGGCAGAGGGCGTAACCTTTGAGGAATATATCAAGTAAATAAATCTGATTTTCATTCAGATTAAATATGAAAGGAATTTTAAACTATGACACTCAAAAGACTTTTTTGCGTTGCTCTTGCAACAGTTATGACCGCAGGTTGCCTTTTTGCTCTCGGCGGATGCGGCGGCGAAACTCCTTCTGACAAGGACGACAGCTCAACTCCTGCCGCAAGCTACGAGAAGCCTCCCGTAAACCCTGCTGTGAAGCACGACACCGAAAACAAAATAGGCTTCCAGCTTGAGATGCCCGAGGAGGGCGAGGAAATCGCCATCATCCACACCAATATGGGTGACATTACATGGAGATTTTTCCCCGAGCACGCTCCCAAGGCAGTTGAAAATTTCATCTCCCTTGCAAAAGACGGCAAGTACGACGGTATTATCTTCCACCGCGTTATCAACGACTTTATGATTCAGGGCGGCGACTACGAGAATCAGAACGGCACCGGCGGCAAGAGCACATGGGGCACTCCCTTTGAGGATGAGTTCGTTGACACTCTCTACAACATCCGCGGTTCAGTAGCTATGGCTAACTACGGCAAAAACACCAACGGCAGCCAGTTCTTCATAAATCAGAACAAGAGCTTCTCTGAATCTTCCATCACAGACTTCGACACAGCTATCGCCCAGATGCAGGCAAGCTATAATCAGGCAGCAGCTCAGGATCCTTCCGTCCTTTCTGCTTACCCCAACTTTGCCGCTTATGTTGATGCATATATTGAGTACTACGGCTCATTCCCCATCTATCCCTTAAGCTACGCCGTTTCTGACGAGGTTAAAGCACTCTACAATGCAAACGGCGGTAACATCCACCTTGACGGACCTCTCAGAGCTGACGGCGGACACACCGTATTCGCACAGGTTATCGATGGTATGGATGTTGTTGATGCCATTGCCGCTGTTTCTGTTGACTCTGACAACAAGCCCACCACCGATGTTTTAATCGAGTCGGTTGAAATCACAACCTACACTGCACATTAATTATCCTTTTATTTTAGGAGTGGTAATATGAGCCAGAAGCCCATAATCGCCATAATGTATGACTTTGATAAGACCCTCAGCACCCGTGATATGCAGGATTTCGCCTTTATACCAAGCCTTGGTATGCAGAGTGCCGATTTCTGGCGGGAAGCCAATGATTTCGGCAGAAGCGAAAAGATGGACGGAATCCTTGCATATATGTATACCTCTGTGAAAAAATCGCGGGAGCACAACGTCCCTCTGAAACGCGATGCTCTGATGGCTCACGGCAAATCCGTAGAGTTTTTCGCCGGTGTAACAGATTGGTTTGACCGCATCAATAAATACGGCGAGGAGCAGGGTGTGCTTATCGAGCACTATATAATATCCTCTGGTATGAAGGAGATTATAGAGGGCACTCATATTGCAAAATATTTCAAGGAAATCTTTGCCTGTGAATACTACTACGACGAAGATGGCAATGCTGCCTGGCCCAAAACTGCGGTTAACTACACCAACAAGACTCAGTTCGTTTACAGAATAAACAAGGGCGTGCTGGATGTTTCCAATGATGTGGATTTGAATCGCTCAATGCCCGATGACTCCAAGCGCATCCCCTTCACCAATATGATTTATATCGGCGACGGTCTCTCCGATGTACCCTGTATGAAGATGATGCAGTCCTACGGCGGTGTTTCCATTGCGGTTTATCCCGAAGGAAGCCGTCACAAGGTTGAGGAGCTTCTCATAAAGGACAGAGTAAACTTCATCTTTCCTGCTGACTACACCGAGGGCGGCGAGCTTCACAGTGCTATGAAGAGCATCATCCGCAAAATTGCAATATGTGATACCTTGACGGATATCAATCAAAAACAGCTCAAGGCTATAAGCTGTGACTAACCGAAAATATAGAGACGCTGTGTTTTTATACACAGCGTCTTATTATTTGACAAACTTTTCCTAATCAATATAATTTATATATAATTGTTTAAAAGGAGGTACATCGTGAGCACTTCTCCTCAGGCAAATCAAAGAATAGCCAAGTGGGACAATGCCAAGGCATTCCTTATCCTGATGGTGGTCTTCGGACACGCCCTGACCCCTTATGTGGACTCGGGAGGAATGATGCATTGTGTCACTCTGTTTCTCTATAGTTTTCATATGCCGCTTTTCATTTTCATCAGCGGAATATTCGCAAAAAGCACCATCAACTCAAAGCCGTTCAGATATGAAAAGGTGGTTTCATACCTTCTGCTTTACGTATTTATGAAGTTCACCATCTATCTGGTGCAGATGATTTTTTCGAAAAATCCAGAATTTGACCTTAAATTCCTGCTGGACGAAAAAGGTACCCCCTGGTATATTTTAGTTATGGCGGTTCACATCCTTGTTGCCAGAGCTATAAGAAAGCTGAATCCCGTAGCGGTGTTGGTGATATCCACCCTCACGGCTCTCGGGGTGGGATATGTAAACTTTATTGACGACACTCTGATACTGTCAAGAATAATTGTCTTCTTCCCACTTTTCTATCTGGGATATATGCTGAACAGCGACAAGGTGCTTCTGGTTATGAACAAACCCATAATCAGGATTCTTTCCGCAGTTTTCCTTTTGGGATTCGTTATGTTCCTTATATTCTTCACCGACAAGGTATATAGTCTGCGATATGTCTTCACAGGCAACAACCCCTACTACGAATTCGGCACAGACTGGTATCCCCTTGGTGCTCTTCTGAGGCTCTTCTGCTATGGTGTATCCGTTGCTGTAGGTGGTGCGATTCTCTCGGTAATACCAAATAAGAAAATCCCTCTGATGAGCTACTGCGGCACAAAAACTCTGCCTATCTATGCTTTTCACAGGCAGATTCTCTTTGCTCTTCAGTATTCGGTTTTGGGTGTTTCCCTTGCAAATCTTGACCCCAACCTGATAATTCCTGTAGTCTTCACAGCATCGTTGCTACTCACTTTCCTTCTGAGTCTTAAGCCCTTTGATTATATCCTTTATCCTATTATGAATTACAACAGGCTATTCAAAAAGAAAGCAAAAAGTTAACGAAAGGGTATCACCTGTTATAAGGTGATACCCTTAGCTTTTTTTAAATTTTGAGTTTTATACCCCAAGCTCCTCGAGGATGTCTTCCTTGGGTCTGTAGCCCACAATTCGGCTCTGCTCCTTGCCGTCTTTCACAACAACAAGTGTGGGGATGCTGACAACACCAAAACTAACCGCAAGTTCAGGGCACTCATCGACATTGATTTTACCGACCTTGATACTCTTGTACTCCTCTGCGATTTCATCAACTATGGGAGAGACCATCTTGCAGGGACCGCACCAGTCGGCATAAAAATCCACCAGTGCCACTCCTGTGTGCATCATAATCTCCTGATTGAAGTTTTCGCTGTTTAACTTGATAACTGACATATTTATTCCTCCTTTGGATATCGGCTGTTATTAGTCCTTTGATTTATAGTAGAGCATACAGTGGCAGTAGCCCTCAAAATCAGGGTCGGCTATCTGCTCACGGAACTCCTTGCAGATGCACTTATACTCCTCTGTCTTCGGAAGACGGCAGGGACAGTATCCGCCTTTTGCTTTGAGTCCTGCTTTGATATTCTCCACTATTTCTTTATTTTCGTTGAGTCTGACTGCCATTTTCTGCCTCCTTTTTCAGCTTCTGTATTTGATTTTATTATATCATATCACTATCCAAATAACAATAGGGATTTTATCCTCACAACGCAAAACAAGGGTACCCTGCAGAGAGACACTTCGTAAAGAAGTCGTCTCTCTGTTTTTATATAAAAATGACACTTTACGCAAAAGCTAAAGTGTCATAGTGGGTTACATACTTTAAAGTATATATAAGTTACTTGCCGAAAACAATAAATTTACTCTTCGGCAGGTTTAAGTGATATTGCAAACTACGGTTTGCAGTGATATTTTGCCTTGCGGCAAAGTGATATAAAAGCCTGCGGCTTTTGTGATATTATATTCGCTCCACAACTCGGCGAAGCCGAATATCACACGACATAGCCGTATATCACTGCGAAGCAATATCACTCGCCTTTAGGCGAATATAACTGGCGGCACCAACCTTACGGAGGTGCCGCCACAGGTACCCTTGTTTATTATTTTTAATCTTAGAATCAGAATATTCCCGGAAGGAAACGTGCGGCTATCATTCCTGCACCAAAGGACACCGCGTTTGCAACAAATGCATAAATCACATAGAAGTAAATCTTCCTCTCTTTTATGCTTATCTTCCTCATAAGTGTGCAGTAAAGCACCGCTTCTGCGGCAAATACGATAAGTTCGAAAAGGATATAGCATATAAAGAACGCAAGAGCGCCGCTATTAAAGTTCACTATATTCAGCAGGACATTGAGAATAATCTGTGTCAGAATATTGACCCCTGCAAGAAGGAGAAGCTGTTTCTTTTCTCTGAATGCGAATATGAGAGCCACAGCCATCTCAATCACTATGGTAATGGCTATGCGGGCAAGCAGGGAGGTTATCTCCACGCCGTACTCGTAAGACTCGTGAGCAATGAGTCTTTCGTCTGTGCTGAGCTCCTCATTGTAGCTTACAGAGGAGATATCAATACCGTCCATATCAACGGTATAGTATGTATCAAAGGCGTACTTCTCGTAAATCCCGCTGGACACAAACACCTCCCTCTCGGGATAGTAGAGCAGAATCTTAAAGCTTCCCGGCGGATAATATGTCCACTCGATTTTCTTGGTTTCGCTTACTTTCCAGCTCTCCTGCAGGAAGTAGTAGCCGTCGGTATCTTCATACTCGACAAATGCCTTCCAGACCAGATAGTCGTGATTGGCGTAGGAATAGTACTCGTTGTCGCTGTGAATCGCCAGGTCTTCTTCACCGTTCCAGACACTTGCAGGGCCTGTTGAAGGATTCTTTGAAAGCAGGGTACCATAGCAAAGCTCATCCCCCATATTTTCAAAGAGAATCCGCACCGAAGGCTTGGGACCTGTGTCAGCGCTGACACTAATCGAAGCAACGCCACACAGCATCAGAATACAGATAAGTATTGAGATAAATCTTCTTAAGTTCTGTTTATACATAGCAATACCTCCTTCTGCTTAAAATATATCACAGCTTAATGGTGATATCAACATAAAAATCAGAATCCGATTCTTCAAGGCTACATAAAAAAAGCAGAGGAGCACCGATAATCAGTACCGCTCTGCTTTTATAATTTCAATTAAAGTTCGGGACCTGCTGCAACAAGTGCTTTACCTGCATCGTTGCCTGTATACTTGTCGAAGTTCTTTACGAAACGAGCTGCAAGGTCCTTTGCCTTCTCGTCCCACTGTGCTTTGTCAGCATAGGTGTCGCGGGGGTCAAGAATACCTGTGTCAACACCGGGAAGCTCTGTGGGTACTGCAAGGTTGAAGTAAGGAATTTCCTTTGTCTCTGCCTTTAAGATAGAGCCGTCGAGGATAGCATCAATGATACCACGTGTATCCTTGATGGAGATACGCTTGCCTGTGCCGTTCCAGCCTGTGTTTACAAGGTAAGCCTTGGCACCGCTCTTTTCCATCTTCTTAACAAGCTCCTCTGCGTACTTTGTGGGGTGAAGCTCAAGGAAAGCCTGACCGAAGCAAGCGGAGAATGTGGGTGTGGGCTCGGTGATGCCGCGCTCTGTACCTGCAAGCTTTGAAGTAAATCCTGACAGGAAGTAGTACTGTGCCTGCTCAGGTGTGAGAATGGAAACGGGAGGCAGTACACCGAAAGCATCTGCAGAAAGGAAGATTACGTTCTTTGCATCGGGAGCTGCAGAAACAGGACGAACGATCTTCTCGATGTGGTCGATGGGATAAGAAACACGGGTGTTCTCTGTTACGGAGTCATCGTTGAAATCGCATACGCCGTTCTCATCAACAGTTACGTTCTCAAGGAGAGCGTTGCGCTTGATAGCGGCATAGATATCAGGCTCGGACTCTTTGTCAAGGTTGATAACCTTTGCATAGCATCCGCCTTCAAAGTTGAATACGCCGTTGTCATCCCAACCGTGCTCGTCGTCACCGATAAGGAGACGCTTGGGGTCGGTGGAAAGAGTGGTCTTGCCTGTACCGGAAAGGCCGAAGAAGAGTGCTGTGTTCTCACCGTTCATATCGGTGTTTGCAGAACAGTGCATGGAAGCCATACCCTTGAGGGGCAGGTAG
>JAFQNJ010000037.1 GCA_017395925.1 Ruminococcus sp.
ATCAGCCGCCTTTCTCTTGAAAAGGGCGAGGTGTCTCTTGACGGAAAGGTTAATTCTCTTCAGTATCTGGGCGACGCCCCCCAGAAAGGTGTCTTGGCGAGAATATTCAAGTGATATGAGAATTTTATTATCAGAGCAGCTTTTTTGCATACTTTACTCTCTTATCACGGGTGTGTTCCTTGGACTTATTTATGATGTGCTCCGTTGTATACGTACGACTGTCTTTACCCGAAAATATGTCACAGTAATCTGCGATGTTTTGTTCATGTTGATTTTCACTTTTGCTACCCTGATTATCAGTATGGGATTTACCCGAGGTCTTGCCAGATACTATATTGTTGCGGCGGAATTTGCAGGATATGTACTCTTTCGATATACTATAGGTAAATTTGCTGTTAGACTTTTTATCCTGGTGTTCATAAAAATCAGGAATATTATCAAAATTGTTACCGAATTTGCTTCAAAAAAAGTGAAAAAACTATTGCAACGACAGCGCAACATATAGTATAATAACAATAAAGAAAGACGATAGGTTCCGATTTTGGAGCTAATTTAATTATTAATGAGGTCAACGGTATCATGGAAGAAAAACTGCAGGCTAAAAACAAGAAGTCTCATATTCTGCGGTATATTGCCATTGGTGCCGTGTTTTTTTTACTCATTGTTTATGCGGTCTATTCTATAGCAAATATCTCCTCACAGATTAAAGAGAAGGAAGCTGAACTTCAGGCTCTTAACCACGAAATCCAGATTGCTGAAGTGGAGAATAACGAGCTTCAGGAAGTTCTCGGCTTCTCCGACGAGGAATATCTTGAGTATGTTCTGCGCAAAGCGCACAATGACCTTGGCTATGTCAGAGAAGGCGAGCGTGTGTTTGAGATAATCTCAGGTGAATAACCTGAATTTTCTGCGCTAAATTTTAATACATAAGAAAAGGGAAAGTATGAAACCGGAAATTGGACAGATTTACGAAGGAAAAATTACAAGCATCACTAACTTCGGAGCTTTTGTAACGCTCCCCGACGGACCTGACGGAATGGTTCACATATCCGAGGTGTCCGACGGTTTTGTCAAGGATATTCACGATGTTCTTCAGGTAGGACAGATGGTCAAGGTGAAGGTTATCTCTATCTCCGACAACGGAAAGATAGCTCTTTCCGTGAAGAAAGCAGTGGATAAACCCCGCCAGCCTGAGAAGAAGGAGTTTACCCCCAGACCTCAGCAGTCTCGACCTGTGAAAAAGCCCCAGGAACATAAGCCCCAACCTCAGGTTATTATTTGCTCTGACGGTGTGTGGGAGGAGTCTGTTTCTTCTGACCCAAACTTTGAGGATATGATGTCAAAGTTCAAAAAGTCAAGTCAGGACAGAATGTCTGATTTGAAGCGAGGAAATGAAAACCGCGGCTACAGCCGAAGAGGCCATGGCGGCGGCAGAAAATAATTGAAAATATAATAATTCTCAAAGGAGGTTTTGAGCATGAAGATTACCTATGTTGCAAGAAAGGTGACCCTCAGAGACAACTTTAAGGAGCGCGCCGAGCGAAAACTCGCAAAGCTGGAGAGAATTTTCTCTGATGATGCAGAGGCGACAGTTGTTGTGACTCTGGAGAAGAACCGCCAGACTGTGGAAATTACCATAAGGGATAATTCTATGGTCTATCGTGCCGAGTCCACAATGCTTGAGATGAACGATGCACTTGACAAGGTTGTTGATATGCTCTCACGTCAGCTTCGTAAGCACAAAACCCGTCTCTCCAAACGTATCAGGGCAGCATCTCTCGATGACCTCATTATCGATGAGGTAACAGAAGCAGAGGAGATGCCCGAGGAGAACGAGATGCAGGTTGTCCGCAAGAAGTTGATTTCTCTCAAGCCTGTTTCCGTTGAGGAAGCTGTGCTCCAGATGGAGATGATAGGCCATAAGTTCTTTATGTTCGAAAATGCCGACACAGGCAAAGTCAATGTGGTTTATACCCGCAACGACGGTGCATACGGACTTCTTGAGCCTTCCGATGAGTAATAAAATTTAATTATAACGGGCGGGACTTATCCCGCCTGTTTTTATAGTAGAGGTAATATGGAAAAACTTAAATTTTGTGCCCCTTGTTTGTTTGCTACCGAGGGTATTGTCGCAAACGAGCTCAGGTTTATGGATATTGAAGATGTCACCCCCGAGACAGGCAAGGTCTATTTCAGCGGAGACTTCAGCACTCTCGCCAGAGCAAATATCCGTCTCAGATGTGCCGAACGAGTGCACATTGTGCTTGGTGAATTCTATGCATTGAGTTTTGAGGAACTTTTCGAGGCTGTGTATTCTCTTCCTTTTGAAAATTTCATAATGAAGGATGAGGCGTTTCCTGTGAAGGGCAGCTGTCTTGACTCTCAGCTTATGAGTACCCCTGACTGCCAGAAGATTATTAAAAAAGCCGCCGCAAAGCGCCTTGGTGAAAAATATGGTGTGGAGTGGCTTCCTGAAACAGGGGCTCTGCATCAGATTCATTTTCAGATTCACAAGGATAAGGTTAGTATATTTCTTGATACCACCGGCGAGGGACTTCACAAAAGAGGTTACCGCAAAGAGGCAAACGATGCACCTATAAGTGAGACTTTGGCGGCTGTAATGGTCGAGCTCTGCCGTGTCAGACCTAATCATTATGTAGTTGACCCAATGTGCGGAAGCGGTACTGTGCTTATCGAAGCCGCTCTCAAAGCTCTGAAAATTGCTCCCGGCATTAACAGAAGCTTTGCTGCCGAAAAGTGGAAGGCTATTCCGCAAAGCGTTTGGAAAGAAGAGCGTGCCCTTTCCAAGAGTCTCGAAAATCCCGATGCCGACTTCTTTGCTGTGGGCAGTGATATTGACACCGCCGCTCTTGCAATAGCACGAAAAAATGCAGAACTTGCCGGAGTAGCGGACAGAATCGAATTCATTGAGCGTGATCTCAGGGATTTCGCTCCGGACAGAGAAAGAGGCACCCTTATTACAAATCCCCCTTACGGCGAGCGTCTTCTTGATGTTCGTGAGGCAGAGGTGCTTTATAAGATAATGGGGGAGCGATTCCTTCGTAAAGATGGCTGGAGCTACGGAATAATCACACCTGATGACGATTTCGAGAAATGCTTCGGAAGAAAGGCTGACAAACGCAGAAAACTCTATAACGGAATGCTCAAATGTCAGCTTTATATGTATTTCAAATAATGAAGCGGGAGGTTTTAAAAATGAAACATTCTCACAAACTTTTATCATTTGCGTCATTTTTGCTTTGTGCATTTATGTTGTTGTCTTTGGTGACAGGTTGTTCTTCAGAGGAAGGCGGCGCTACTCCTGACGAAGCGCCTACAGAGATTCCTGTGATTTCTATCGGGATTTTAAGCAGTGAGGCATCAAAAAACAGTGAGGACATTTATGGCGGAATTGTAACAGCTCTTAGTGCCGAGGGCTACGAAGAGGGTGTGAATATCAAACTTGATATGAAAAAAGCTGAGGATTTTGAGCAGTGTAAAACCCTTGCGGCTGATGTGGTTTCCGCAACACCCGACCTGATACTTGCCCTTGGCGAAGATGCGGCAAAGGCTCTCAAAGAAGCCACCGATACTATCCCTGTTATTTTTGCCGGAGTTGCCGACCCTATTGAAGCGGGTCTTCTGACTTCTTGCGAAAAACCAGATAAGAACTTTACAGGGGTATCTGACTATGTTCCTGTGTATCAGCAACTTGATTTTGCCAAGACTCTGATCCCCGGTGCCAAAAACTTTTCTGTTCTGTATTGCGGCACAGAGGAAAATTCCATTCTCACAGCATCTCTTGCCGCAGAAGAATCCAAGAAGCTCTCTATGAAGTGCACATCTTATACTGCCACCACAGAGAGGGAGTTTAATTCAAGCCTTGCAAAAGCTTTGGATAAAACGGATTTTCTCTATCTTCCTGAGGATGCTCTTACCACAGCCAAGGTTTCCGATGTGCTGAAAGCGGCATCCAAGAGCAAGGTGCCTGTCATTTCAACAAGCAGTAAATTTGTAGACAGTGGCGCTCTCGCGACTTCTATCCATGATTATGAAGAAATAGGCATCAAGGCAGGTTCTATGGCGGCTATGTATCTTAAGGGCCTCAAGACAATACAGCAGATGCCCGTGGTTTTTCCTGATATCTGTCTCAATGTTGTAAATGGAAAAACTCTCAAGACTCTGAAACTTACCGTTCCCGAGGATATCAAGAATACTATTGTTATTGATGAATAAGGAATAATAAATTTATAGTTTATTTATATTTAGTGCCAAAATACACTTGATTTTTTACAAATAATGGTATAGAATAGAATTAGCACTCAAACATAAAGAGTGCTAATTCTACATTTTTGTCAGGAGGATTTATTATTATGACCATCAAACCTTTACTTGATAAAGTAGTTCTTAAAATTGATGATGCTGTTGAGACAACAAAGAGCGGCATCGTTCTTTCCACAGCGGCTCAGGAGAAGCCCCAGTTTGCAAATGTAATTGCAGTGGGCCCCGGTGGAAAGATTGACGGCGAAGAGGTTACTATGTACGTCAAAGTAGGCGACAAGGTTATTACCAGCAAGTATTCAGGCACAGAGGTAAAGCTTGACGGTGAGGAGTATACCATCGTCCGCCAGTCAGATATTCTTGCAATAGTTGAGTAATTTATATTTGGAGGTATATTAAATGGCTAAACAGATAGCATACGGCGAAGATGCCAGAAAAGCACTTAAAAGCGGTATCGACCAGCTTGCAGATACTGTCAAAATTACCCTTGGACCCAAGGGCAGAAACGTGGTACTCGATAAAAAATTCGGTGCACCCCTTATTACCAACGACGGTGTTACCATTGCAAAAGAAATTGAGCTTGACGACCCCTTCGAAAATATGGGCGCACAGCTTGTAAAAGAGGTTTCCATCAAAACCAACGACGCCGCAGGTGACGGTACCACCACTGCAACACTTCTTGCACAGGCTCTCATCCGTGAGGGTATGAAGAATGTCACCGCAGGTGCTAATCCTATGATTATCAAGAAGGGCATCGACAAGGCTGTTAAAGCAGCTACCGATGCAATTATCGCAAACAGCGTTCAGGTAAAGGGTTCCGAGGACATCGCCAGAGTTGCCACAATTTCATCAGGCAACGAGGATATCGGTAACCTTATTGCTGAGGCTATGGACAAAATCACCCAGGATGGTGTAATCACTATTGAGGAGTCCAAGACTGCAGAGACATACAGCGAGGTTGTTCGCGGTATGATGTTTGACCGCGGCTATATCGCTCCTTATATGGTAACAGATACCGACAAGATGGAAGCTGTCATTGATGACGCTCTCATCCTTATCACCGACAAGAAGATTTCCACAACACAGGAGATTCTCCCTCTCCTTGAGCAGATTGTTCAGGCAGGCAGAAAGCTCGTTATCATTGCAGAGGATGTAGAGGGCGAAGCTCTCACAACTCTCATTCTCAACAAGCTCCGCGGAACCTTTACCTGCGTTGCAGTCAAGGCTCCCGGCTTTGGCGACAGACGCAAGGAGATGCTTCAGGATATCGCAACCCTCACAGGCGGCACTGTAATCACCTCCGACCTGGGTCTTGAACTCAAGGATGCAACTCTTGCACAGCTTGGTCAGGCACATCAGGTTAAGGTTGAGAAGGAGAATACCGTTATTGTTGACGGTGCAGGTAACCCCGAAGCTATCAAGGCACGTGTAGCACAGATTCGTCAGCAGATTGAGACAACAACCTCCGACTTTGACCGCGAGAAGCTTCAGGAGAGACTTGCAAAGCTTGCAGGCGGTGTAGCGGTTATCAAGGTTGGTGCAGCTACCGAAATTGAGATGAAGGAGAGAAAACTCCGCGTTGAGGATGCTCTTGCCGCCACCAAGGCAGCAGTTGAGGAAGGCATCGTAGCAGGCGGCGGTATCGCACTTATCAATGCTATCCCTGCAGTTGAAGCAATTATTGCTGATGCTACAGGCGATGAGAAGACCGGTATGCAGATTGTTCTCACAGTACTTGAGGAGCCTGTCCGCCAGATTGCTGCCAATGCAGGTCTTGAGGGTTCTGTAATTGTAGAGAACATCAAACGCTCCGATAAGGTAGGCTACGGCTTTGATGCACTTAATGAAGTATATACCGATATGATATCAGCCGGTATCGTAGATCCCACAAAGGTTACCAGAAGTGCTCTGCAGAATGCAGCTTCCGTTGCATCCATGGTTCTCACTACAGAGAGTCTTGTGGCAGATATCAAGGAGCCTGCTCCTCTGGCACCTGCCGCACCCGATATGGGCGGAATGTACTGATAACTTAATAAATGTAATCTTTAATTCAGCAGTCCTTCGGGACTGCTGTTTTATTTTGTCCTAATAAATATTAAAAAGTCGTAACTTGTATTGACTTTTATTTTTTGCGTACTATAATGGGTAATTGCACGACGTCAAATAGTTCGTGCTTGCGGAGGTAATTATGAAAAAGCTTACTTTGATTTTATGTGCCCTGATGCTGTCAGCGGCAATATTTTGCGGATGTGCCGAAAAAACACCTGATAATACTATAAATACCAATCCTACAGATGAGGTTGAGACCAATATTACTACTACAGTTGAAACTGTAATCCCTTCAACTATCAAGCCAGAGGAAACAACAGAGACAACTACCGAGGCAGAGGAGATAGTCTATAAACCTATCACGGACAATAAGGTCTCCGAGGATATTGTTGAGCCTGACCCCACGGAGAAACCCACAAATCCTGCAACCCGTCCCACTAGTCCCTCAGCCAAACCCTCAAATCCTTCCACGGGTGACGAGGCAACCACATCACCCACAACTCCCACAAAGCCCGCAGACCCTACAGAGGATAAGCGGTATAAGTACATAGCCTTCACCTTCGACGATGGTCCTCACTATGATTTAACCTATAAGTTTGTTGATAAACTCGCAGAGTATGGGGGAGTGGGCACCTTCTATGTAGTAGGTAACCGAGTATACGGACAGCAGGCTTCGGCTCTGAAATACGCATACGATATGGGTAATGAAATCGGAGTTCACGGCTATACCCATGAGTATTATTATGACTCCTGTTCTGATTCCCGATTTAAGTCCGAGCTCAGCAAAACCGCGAAGGTTATCAAGGACATCACAGGAGAGCAGCCTCTCACAATGCGTCCCATTGGCGGCGGCATCACCTCCTCCAGAGTCAAGTCCAGCGGCTATGCGGTAATCAACTGGAATGTTGACTCCAATGACTGGAGATACGCCGCAAGCGGCAGTTCGGGTGTCAAGACCATAGTCAACAACGTCCTTCGCGCTACCGACGAGGGAGATATCATTCTGATGCACGAGATATACTACAATTCCTATGATGCATTCTGCGAGATAATCGATACCCTGTATGACAGAGGCTACAGATTTGTTACGGTATCCCAGCTTTTACATCTTGATGAAAGCAACAAAGGTAAGCTGTATTACAGTGCTGATTGATTAAATAGAAATTAATACCTACAGCGGCAGACTTGTATTGACATTCTGTCGCTGTTTTTATATAATAAGTTATATATTTTGACCCAATTTTTAATATGCGGTGCTTTATTATGAAAAAAGTTTTGGCATTAATTTTAATTGTTGTTATGCTTCTTGCGCTGGGTGCTTGCAAGCCGGGTGACGACGACACCCCCACAACTCCTACAGCAAACGGAACTACTGAAATTAACTGGTCTTATGTGCCCGATAATGATATCACAGGTGCCTGGACTCCCAAGGAGCCCATTAAGGATGAATATGTACTCTTTACTCCTGACGGCAAGCTCCGTATCGTTTACGGCACCATTGTCTATGAATCCGACATTATGTACGGCGTGGACGGTCAGGGCAATAAATCCTGCTATACCGAGTGTAATTACCTCTATGGTCAGTGGGTATATAACCGCGACGGCGATACACTTACCGTTAAATATCCCGATGGAAAAGAAGTTCTGTTTGAGCTTGCAAGCTACACTCCCATCACACTTCAGGCAAAAGAGCAGTTTGCCAAGAAGGATGAGTTGGTCGGCAAGTGGAGTAATAAACTCTACGGTGACTCCTATGAATTCACCGATGACGGCTATGTAATATTCACCCAGTCCTTTGATGACGGCGTGTATGTCTATGATGTAGAGGTTAAATACACCTATACAGTTGAAGGCGAATTAATCAATATGTATTACTTTGCCGCAAACGATAACAATGAGATGACCAATACCTTCACCTATACTTTAGAGGGTACCAAACTTATGCTGGGCGATAACGACTACTATCTCAACGGTGAGGGCTCTCCCGAGGCAACCGAAGCAGAAACTATTCCCGTGGAATGATTTGTGGTTGCATAAATATGCATAATTATGCAACGAATTCATAGATAATATACTGCCGCAGAAATGCGGCAGTCTTTCTTTATCGGGTTTTCAGAGGTGTGAATATGAGCCTTCTTCGGTACAAGAACGCCTCTTTTTGACAATATGTATAGTTATTATGACCAAAAGTGATATCTAACATTTGGCATATTATAGCAAACTAATGAATTTATAAGTAATTGGTATCAAACACTTGCATAAATATGATAATTGTGTTAATATTTATGCATATTCATTAAATCTATGGAGGTTTTTATTATGGCAAACAAAGAATTTAAAAAAATCGTACTTGCATATTCAGGCGGTCTTGATACATC
>JAFQNJ010000038.1 GCA_017395925.1 Ruminococcus sp.
AACCTGGGCATTGATTATAAAATCGGTATTGGTGAGGCAGCATTCTACGGCCCCAAGCTTGATATCCAGATCAAGAACGTATGGGGAAAAGAGGATACCCTTATTACAATTCAGATAGACCAGCTCCTTGCCGAGAAGTTCGGTATGGTTTATGTAGATAAGGATGGTTCCAAGAAGAACCCCTACATCATTCACAGAACTTCTATCGGTTGCTACGAGAGAACACTTGCTCTCCTCATTGAGAAGTACGCAGGTGCATTCCCCATGTGGCTTGCACCCGTTCAGGTCAAGATTCTCCCCATTGCCGACAGACATCACGACTACGCTTATGACGTGAAGAAGGCGCTTGAGGCAAAGGGTATGCGTGTTGAGGTAGACGACCGCTCCGAAAAGGTTGGATACAAGATTCGTGAAGCACAGCTTGAGAAGGTGCCTTACATGGTAATTCTCGGCGATAAGGATATCGAGAATAACACTGTGTCCATCCGTGCAAGAAAAGCAGGGGATCTGGGTGCAATGAGCCTTGATGCATTTATTGAGAGAGCTGTAGAAGAAATTGAGTCAAAGGTAATTAACTGATAAATATGCCATATAAGAGATACGATATTACTAATCGCTACACAATAAGCGGACGAAGAAAGAATGAGAACATAGTACTCAAAACCGTGTTACTTATTGTTATTCCCATACTTATGGCAGCGGTTATAGGTCTCGGAATATTCATAGCATTCAAGTTTGTAACAGGGGGCAGGGATGAGAACACACCTGTTACATCCCCTGACGAAGTTGCGATGGTGTCCGACGAGGACCTTCTAAGGGTTGTCAACGAGCGACATCCTCTGGAATCTGACTATGTTCCTGAACTTAAACCCTTCGGTTCAGTCAGAATATCCGGATATATGTTTGATGATCTTGATGATATGATTTCCGCCGCTGCTGCCGAGGACGTAAAACTTACCCTTACAGAGGGATATGTGTCTTATTCCGAACAGGCAACGCTTTATGATGAGACCTATAAAAAAATAAAAGAAGAACAGAAATGTTCGGATATCAGAGCCGAGTCCGAGACAAAAAAAGTTTGTCCCGTTGAGGGCGCCAGCGAGAGTCAGACAGGCCTTCTTATCAAATTTGCCACGGATTCTGAGAATTTCGCAAACAGCGAGGCTGACACATGGCTTCAGCGCAATGCCGTGAACTACGGCTTTGTTCTCAGATATCCTGAAGACAGAGAGGATTCCACAGGTATGACTGCCAATCTTCAGCTATATCGCTATGTTGGTAAGGATCACGCGCTGAAAATGCGCCGATATGATATGACTCTTGACGAGTATTCAAGCCACGTAGACAGATAAAATAAGTGTATAATAATAAAAATTCAAGAAATTTTGAAGAAATCTAAAAAATAACTTGCATTTTAAAAACATTTGTAGTATAATTCATCTGTTACTACGGCATCAGCGAAAGAGGTGAACTTATAATGCAGGAGAATATCCATCCTAAGTATGAGCAGACAACTATTACCTGCGCTTGCGGCAATGTTATCGAGACCGGTTCCACAAAGCCCAACCAGCGTGTTGAAATTTGTTCAAAGTGCCATCCTTTCTTCACAGGAAAGCAGAAGCTCGTTGATACCGGCGGACGCGTTGACAGATTTAAGAAGCGTTACGGCTTAAAGTAATAGTATATCAGATGAGGCGGTACTTCTTGTGAAGCACCGCCTGTTTTTTCTTTTGAGGTAGGTGAAAGACTTGGTTGCTGATTATAAAACCATAAAATCCTATGCATCCCCCGAGTTTGTTGAGAAACGCTCCAGATTTATAGGCTATATCAAGCCTGTCACAACGGAGCAGGAAGCTCTTGAGTTCATTGCTTCCATCCGTGCCAAACATTGGGATGCAACTCATAATGTCTATGCCTATATTCTCCGTGAGCAGAACACCTGTCGCTACAGCGATGACAATGAGCCACAGGGGACAGCGGGAATGCCTGCTCTTGATGTGCTTCGAAAAAGCGGTATTACCGATGTATGTGTAGTTGTGACCCGATATTTCGGCGGAATACTCCTTGGTGGCGGCGGACTTGTCAGAGCTTATTCCCATTCAGCTTCGCTGGCAGTAGAATCCGCAGGCGTCATCACAATGAGGGTTTGCTCTGAATGTAGTCTTGAGTGTACATATAATCAGTATGGAAAACTATCATCATTGTTGCCTGAGTCCGGTGCAGTAGTGGATAACTGCGATTTTTCCGATAAAGTGACAATGTCTTTTCATATTCCGAGAGATGACCTCGGAGCACTCAAAAAGAAAATTACAGATGTAACAAGCGGTACTGTTTCGGTAGTTTCTGACGAGGAAAAGTACTATCCGTACGATAAATGATGAATTTTTCTGTTTTTATGCAGGAAAATTCATTTTTTCTTCGTATATATATAAAGAATGAAGATTTTTGAGAGAAAGGAGAGGTTTTAATGGCACTGCCGGACGGTTTTCTGTATGAACTTAAAGAACGCTCGGACATTTCGGATGTAGTGTCCGGATATGTTAATCTGAAGCGTCGCGGACGTAATCTTGTGGGTCTGTGTCCGTTTCACAGCGAAAAAACCCCCTCCTTTAATCTCTATCCGGAAAACGGCTCATTCTATTGCTTCGGTTGCGGTGCAGGAGGTGACGTCATCACCTTTGTGATGAAGATAGAAAACCTTGACTATATCGAAGCTGTAAAATTCCTTGCACAACGTGCAGGAATGGAAATGCCCGAGAATACCTATGATGATGGTATGGGCAAACTGAGAATGAGGATATTTGAAGCCAACCGTGAAGCGGCAAGGTTTTTTAATAAAAAATTATACGAAGCCGAGGGCAAAGAGGGGCTTGAATACCTCTACCGCCGAGGACTGCCGGATAATATAATCCGCCGCTTCGGTCTGGGTTATTCACCAAAAAGTAGATTTGCTCTGTGTGATCACTTGAGAAGACTTAAATTCACCGATACCGAGATAGTTGCCGCTAACCTTGCATTCAGAAGCAACGACGGTAAACGTCTTGTGGACAGGTTTGCTGACCGGGTGATGTTTCCCATAATTGATTTGAGAGGAAATGTTATAGGTTTCGGTGGCAGAATTCTCACCGACCAGAAGCCAAAGTATCTCAATACATCGGACACACCTGCTTTCAAGAAAAGTGCTAACCTGTTTTCTCTCAATAATGCCAAGAATACAGGGGAGAGGACTCTGATACTCTGTGAAGGTTATATGGATGTAATTGCCCTCAACAGAGCAGGATTCAAAAATGCGGTAGCTACTCTGGGTACTGCTCTTACTCAGGAGCAGGCAATGCTTATGAAGCGATACGCCGACGAGGTTATTATCTGCTACGATGCGGATGAAGCAGGACAGAAAGCCACTGCACGCGCCATTACTTTACTGAGAAATGCCGGACTGCTTATCAGGGTTCTCAACATTCCTGAGGGTAAGGACCCTGATGAATTCATCCGCAACAAAGGACAATCGGGTCCTGCTGCTTTCAAGAATTTACTTGAAAACAGCGGTAATGATGTTGAATACAGACTAACAAAACTTAAAACTCAATTTGACCTCACCCGACCCGACCAGAAGGCGAGCTATATGAGTGAGGCGCTTAAAGTTATTTCCGCTTTGGACAGCTCCGTGGAGCAGGATATATATGTGTCAAAGCTCTCGTCGGAACTTTCCATTGAGAAGGCCTCTATCAATTCTGATTTGCAGCGATTGCGCAGAAGGAGAGAGGGAGAACTCAAAAAGCGTGAGAATATGAAACTAAGCACCGATTTATCGGGAAGAGATGACAAGGTTAACACTGACAAAGCTAAAAATATACGTGCCGCCAGAGCAGAGGAGATGCTCATTGCATATCTTGTATTTAATAATGATATGCTAAAGGAGGCAGAGGAGAGGATTTCTCCTCAGGATTTTGTTACGGATTTCAACTCAAGGCTTTATGCGTATGTTGCCAAAAAAGTGACAGAGGGAATATCTCCTGCAACAACTCTCAGCAGGGATTTTACTCCTCAGGAGGTGTCGGGATTTTACTCTATACTTTCAGGGTATAACTCCCAGACCGCTACGCGTCAGGCAATGAATGAGTATATAGATACGATACTTGAGGAGAAGCAAAAACTCACTCCTGATGTGATATCGAATATGAGTCCCGACGAAATCTGGGCATCAATTAAAAGTAAGAAAAATAAGGATTAATCCGTTAAATAAGAAAGGAATTTTAAATTATGGCAGGTTCAATTCAGGAAAAAAAGGCAGTTATCAAAGAAATTACCGAGCTTGGTAAAGCAAAAGGCCAGCTTACCAACAAAGACATTCTGGATGCTATCGGCGAAATCGACTTTGACCCCGAACAGCTTGAAAAACTCTATGACAATCTGGAGAGTATGGGTGTTGAAATCGTTGAGGATAACGACGACCTTCAGTTTGACGATATTGCTCTGGAGATTACTTCTGTAGTAGATGCCGAGGGTGGCGAGGGTGACGGCACCGAGACCGTAGCTATCGATGACCCCGTTAAAGTTTATCTCAAAGAAATCGGCAGAGTCCCCCTTCTTTCATCCGAGGAGGAGATAGAGCTTGCAATTCGTATCAACGACGGCGACGTTGCCGCAAAACAGCGTCTTTCCGAGGCTAACCTCCGCCTTGTTGTAAGCATTGCAAAGCGTTACCTCGGCAGAGGTATGCAGTTCCTTGACCTGATTCAGGAGGGCAACCTTGGTCTTATCAAGGCTGTTGAAAAATTTGATTATACAAAGGGATTCAAGTTCTCCACATACGCAACATGGTGGATTCGTCAGGCAATTACCAGAGCCATTGCAGATCAGGCAAGAACAATCCGTATCCCTGTTCATATGGTTGAAACCATCAATAAGGTTAAGAAGGTTTCTTCACAGCTTCTCCACCAGAACGGACACGAGCCCTCTGCTGATGACATTGCCGCAGAACTTGATATGCCTGTTGATAAGGTTCGAGAGATTATGCGTGTTGCTCAGGAACCTGTGTCCCTTGAGACTCCTATCGGCGAGGAAGAGGATAGTCACCTCGGTGACTTCATTCCTGATGAGGATGCTCCTGCACCCGCAGATGCTGCATCCCATACACTTCTCAGAGAACAGCTTATTGAGGTGCTCGATACTCTGACCCCCAGAGAGGAGAAGGTTCTCCGTCTGCGCTTTGGTCTTGAAGACGGCAGAAGCCGCACTCTTGAGGAAGTAGGTAAAGAATTCAATGTTACCCGTGAGCGTATCCGTCAGATTGAGGCAAAAGCATTGAGAAAACTCCGTCATCCTTCCAGAAGCAAGAAGCTCAAGGATTTTCTTGACTGATGTATAGCTTCGAAGAATGTGGTGAGATGCTGGATGAAATCGCCGACTCCGTTCCATACGAGCTTTATCGGGAACTCTCGGGAGGACTGCGACTTGTGCCCCAGTCCAAGCTTCATCCTAAGGCGGTGGACAATGACCTCTATATTTTGGGAGAATACCATCGTTCAAGCATCGGAAAGTATATTATCTTCTATTACGGGAGCATTGTGCGTATTTACGGCAGGCTTCCCAGAGAACAGTTTTATGAAAAACTGCGAAAGATTTTTGCTCATGAACTCAGGCATCACAATGAATATCTGGCAGGAAGCGATGACCTGATACTCTACGATAACCGTCATATCGGCGACTATCTCATTAGAAAAGGGAAATAACCTTTTTAAGCGAATTGGAAATGGTGTAAAATGTCATATAAGATTAATTTCGGCGGATGGGAATCTGTTTTTGCGGTGCCTACTGCCGTAGTTGACAAGGGGCTGAAACTTGCGACTGAAACCCAGCTCAAGGTTTTGCTCTACATACTCAGGAACGCACAGAACGATATATCTGATGAATCTGTAGCAGCGGTTCTCTCTGTTCACGCAGATGATGTGAGAGATGCGCTCTTGTATTGGGCGGATAAGGGACTCCTTGTCCGAATGGAAAATGATATATCTATCCCCGAAAAAAAGACAGAGAGTTCTGCTACCAAACCTTCAGATGATGTCACGGAGACTATGAACTCAGAATCGGAGGATAAACCTCAGAGAACTGTATCTTATTCATCTGCGCGTCCTCTCAGACCCGAACCTGCTTATGTCGCAAAGCGCCTCAGAAGCGACAAGAGTCTGGTGGTGCTTATGGATGAAGCAGGAAGAATCCTATCCAAGGTTCTCTCAAATGCAGATATGGCAACCCTCGTGATGCTTCACGATACCGACGGACTTCCTGTAGAGGTGCTCCTTATGCTTATGGAGTACTCTGCAAAAATCGGCAAGGGTAACATCAGGTTTATACAGCGCACAGGTATGAAGTGGGCAGAGGAAGGCATCAATACCATTGAACTTGCAGAGGCAAAAATCCGCCGTCACAGCGAGTCTTCTGATGCCTTTAAGAAGGTTTCTCTTATCTTTGGACTTCATACAAACGGTACTCCCACAAAGAAACAGTTAGAATTCGCTGACCAGTGGGTTAATAACTGGAAATTCTCCGAGGATATGCTTCGTCTTGCCTATGAGAGATGCGTTGATGTTAAAGGCGAATTCAATATGTCATACATTAACGGAATCCTCCGTCGCTGGTTTGATGAAGGACTTCGCAATCCCACAGAGGTTGAAGCGTCCGATGCCGCAAAGAAGCCTGCCGCTCCAAAGAAAGCAGAGCCACAGAGCCGCTCTTATGATTTAGAGTTTTATGAGAATTACAGCATATTTGATGATTAATATATCAGGTGATTAATATGAGATACAGTAAGGAAATTTTTTCAAAAGCATACGCTATCACAGCTGAACGCCGAACAAATGCTGAAACTATGGCACAGCGCAGACGTGATGAAGTGCTTCGTGTAATTCCCGAAATCGAAGAAATTGAGAGAAAAATGTCATCTGTATCTTTGATGGCGGCAAAAGCAGTGCTCAAGGGTGCAAATGCTAAAGAGGAGCTTGAGAAGATAGCAGAACTCAGCAAGAAACTGCGTGACGAAAAGGCAAATCTTATGATGAGCCACGGATATCGCGCTGACTATATGGAGCCGCAGTATTCCTGCCCTGTTTGTCAGGATACAACAGCTGTGGAAAAAGACGGCAAAACCCTTTACTGCCAGTGCTTTCTTAACACACTTAAAGATGTAGCCTGCGATGAAATCAATAAAATATCCCCCCTCAGCCTTTCAACCTTTGATACTTTCAGTCTGGACAAATATCCTTACGACAGTAATCAGGACGGTGTATCGCCCTATTCCAGAATGAGTAAGATTCTTAATTTCTGCAAGAACTACGTAGCGAATTTTGCCGCAGAAAAGCCTTCTATACTTATGAGAGGTGCCACAGGTCTCGGAAAGACCCATCTTTCGCTGGCAATCGCCAACGAGCTTTTGAATAAAGGTTATTATGTGGTGTATGTAAGTGCCCCCGCTATCATTTCAAAGCTGGAGTCTGCACATTTTGAGTATTCAGCAAGGGAAGAGGAGGAGCTTCTTTCCACACTCTGCGAATGTGATTTGCTGATTCTGGACGATTTGGGAACAGAGTTTATGACTCCTTTCTCAAAATCAACCATATATAATTTGTTCAATACCCGAATTATGAAGAATAAGCCCGTCATTATCAATACCAATATGACTATAGCAGAGCTTGAAAGTACATACTCTCAGCGATTTGTTTCCAGAATAATGAGCAGTTGTGTCAAATTTGATTTTATCGGAAATGACATCAGAGCAACAAAATAAAATATTCCTTAAAAAATTTGAAAAAATTTTCAAAATATACTTGACTTTTTTCTGTTTTAGGATATAATAACTACTGTTGCCGTTGCGGAATTGTGTAAGGGTAGCACAGCAGACTCTGACTCTGTATGTCTGGGTTCGAATCCTAGTTCCGCAGCCAAAGTTAAAGCCCCGAAGCAATTCGGGGCTAACTTTTTAATCTTTTGCGTATGTTTATCTTCGAGGTGTAGCGCAGTTTGGTAGCGCGCTTCGTTCGGGACGAAGAAGTCGTGGGTTCGAATCCCGTCACCTCGACCAATATGGGAGCATAGCTCAGCTGGGAGAGCATCTGCCTTACAAGCAGAGGGTCACAGGTTCGAGCCCTGTTGTTCCCACCATAGAAAACAAGAGTGTC
>JAFQNJ010000039.1 GCA_017395925.1 Ruminococcus sp.
AAAATAAACAGCCGCACGTGAGCGGCTGCTTGAGATTGTAATGCGTTGTCAAACATTCGGTACCCCTGCTGCAGGGGTTAAGCCTGTAAAAACCCCTTATAGGGGTTGTGCAAACCACCCGTTCAACGGGTGGTTTTGATTGCTTGTTTCAGGAGAGTTCCGACCCTTCGGAAAAGGTGAGGGGCTTCGCTTTGTTAATTAGGAAACAGGTGTATTTATAATGCGAATATCGAATAATAAACTGGTGTTTGTGCAGATTTTATGAGAGCATACAAAAAATCTTGTTAAATTTGCGAACAGAAAAGTATACAAAAAGTATTGCAAATGTGTAAAACTTATGTTAATATTGTTACAGAAGAGAAAGTAACCTGAAACTCGGGTGAAGATAATCTTCTGATTACAGGAAAGGAGGATAGACCAATGTACAGTTAAGGCTGCTGACAGGCAAGGTTCTGAAGTGGTAGCCGTGCTTGTTATAGCACATAATCTGTTTTAAGATTATTTTGATGTAAGGTTGTTAAGTAAACCGTATTCTTCAACAATCGCAGGGATTTATATTTAGATGCAAACCTTGAAATCGGCAAAGGCTCGCCGAAAGTCATAAACCGCTGACCCGTCGAAATAATCACAAATAAAGTTTACGAAATCAGATACAACTTCTTCTTAAATTTAATATCAATGTAATGTCTATCGTTTTATAGATTCAGATAAAATTTCTGCAAAATTTATGAATTCTTCCGAACTAATAAATAGTACAGATTAATGAAGAATATATAAAATCGACACCGCAGAAGAGATTATAGAATGATGCAACGGTGAATGATAATATTTAGCATCGTATTTGACAAGTAAGCGAAAACTAAAACAGAAAAATACCGATAACAAAAAATAAATGTAAAGGAATTTCTGAAAATTATACAGAAATTGAGTGATTAAAATTGATAATTACTGAACAGTAAAAGCCTCCCGCATGGTTTGAAGTGGGAGGCTTTTCGTTTACCATAAATTAATTTTGTGTATTGAGTGTCAGTATGTATGGTCGCAGATTTCATTGATTTTATCCCGAAGAATAAGGAAGTCGTTGAAGGCTTCAGGTTTTCTTCTGGGGTCGCGAAGAATAGCGGCAGGGTGGAGCATAGGCATCATCAATACGCCGTTTTTCTCGAAGAACATTCCGTGTTCCTTTGTGATTTTAATATCTTCTTTGATAAGTCTTGCTGCGGCAATTCTGCCGAGACAAACAATGATTTTCGGTTTCATAAGGAGCACCTGATTACGAAGCCAGTCGATGCAACAGGCTACCTCCTCGGGCTTGGGGTCGCGGTTTTTCGGGGGACGGCACTTCACCATATTTGCAATATAGATGTTCTTGTTGCGGTCAAGGTCCACTGCCAGAAGCATTTTGTCAAGGAGCTGTCCTGCTCTGCCTACAAAGGGCTTACCCTGAAGGTCCTCGTTTTCTCCGGGACCTTCACCGATAAAAAGCACTTCTGCGTTTCGGTTACCTGTACCTATAACAACATTTGTGCGTTCATTGCAGAGTTCACACTTCCTGCAAAGCAGACATTCTTCCTCAAATTTATCCCAATTATCATACATCTTTGTGTCCTCCTGACAAAATATTCAAAATTAAGGGGTTATATTCTAAAAACAGTTGAAATTTATACGCTTCGGGTGTAAAATAGGTTCAGAAAAATAAAAAGAAATGGTGGTTTTTTCAATGAAAATAATGGTTGAAACATCAGCACGTCACATTCACATTACTCAGGAGACCCTGGAGACTCTCTTTGGCGAGGGTGCAACTCTTACCAATAAGAAGGACCTTTCTCAGCCCGGTCAGTTTGCTTGTGCAGAGAAGGTAACAGTTGTTGGTCCCAAGGGCGAGATTACAATGTCTGTTCTCGGTCCTGTCCGTCCTGCAAATCAGGCAGAGGTTTCCTTCACCGATGCAAGAAAGCTTGGTATTGTTCCTCCTGTAAGAGAGTCAGGCGACGTTAAGGGCGCACCCGGCTGTATCCTCAGAGGACCCAAGGGCGAGGTTGAGGTTTCTGACTGCGTAATCGTAGCAAAGCGTCACATTCACCTTACACCTGAAGCAGCTGCTGAATTCGGCGTAGAAGATAAGCAGATCGTTTCCGTTAAGGTTGGAACACCTGGCGAGAGAGAGACAACATTCGGTGATGTTGTTGTAAGAGTCAGCGACAAGTTCTTCCCCGCAATGCACATCGATACCGATGAGGCTAATGCAGCAGGTCTTGCAGGCACTGTTGACGGTGAGCTTATCGTTTAATTGAAACAAGATTTTAAAGAGCAGACTTTTGAGGTCTGCTCTTTTTTTCTTTATTTTTTGAGGATTTTACGATTTGAGGGGTTGTCGAAATCCTTGCCGATGCCATCGTCGGTGTAAAGCAGATATTCGTTGCCGTCACCTAAGAGGGAGAGGCTCGTGAAATCAATCTCCGAGGTGTTCTTTGCACTTTCTGCAAAGGGAATACACTTGCCCTTGCGGATAAAGAACACAACCTCGTTTTCGGGAATCTCTATGAAATGATGTCCTTTTACATAAGGCTTCTCGGTGATTTCTCCGCCGCTCATTCGGATAGCGGTCATATCCTCGGGAAGATAAACATATCTGCCGATAGCGTTCTGTGTGTAGACGGGAGCTATCATAATCTCGTTGCCCACAAGGAGCTGATCCTCGGTGTGACGTGCAATTTCGTCATCAGGATATTCGAAGGCAAGGGGCTTGAATAACATTTTGTCTTCAAGGGCTGCCTTCATATATTCGCTGTAGAGATAGGGAATCAGGCGGTATCTCAGTTCGAGGATGTGTCTGAAGTCCTCTGTATCCTCAAAACGATAGCACTCCTGAAGGCGTGTTCCCAGAGCGGAGTGGTTACGCATCAGAGGAGTGAATATTCCGAGAGACAGCCAGCGGAGCATCAGGTCGCGGCTTGTGTCGCATCCGAAGCCGCCGATATCAGCACCTATATAGAGGAATCCGCACATATTAAGTGAAGGGAGAACCCTGATTTCGTTTAGTATATGTGACCACCATGCGTGATTGTCGCCAGTCCATATTCCGCCATAGCGGTGCATACCGATATATGATGCTCTGGAGAAAAGGAGAATTCGTTTGTCGGGCTCAATTTCCGAGAGTGCTTCCGATGCACTTCTGGTCATATTGTAGCCGTAAAGATTGTGGAGGTCGATGTGACGGTATCTGCCCTGTGGGGTGTTGTGGTAGAAGCTCTCGTAATCCTCCATATTGTTCTGACGGCTTGAGAGGAAATGTTTGAGGTCGTTGAAGCCGTCGAGGGTAAGTTCTTCTTTGGCGTATTCGCGGATTTTTTTCTCGGTGTCGGTGACACTCTTGCGGGAGAAGAAAATGGCGGGTTCGTTCATATCGTTCCAGAATCCTTCAATTCCCTTATCGGTAAGGAACTTGTATTTGAGACCGAACCAGCGTCTTGCCTCGGGATTGAGAAAGTCGGGGAAATGTGTCATTCCAGGCCAGACACAGGCTTCAAAGGGGTTGCCGTCCTTGTCGGTGCAGAAGTAGCCGTTATCCACACCTTCTTCGTAGATATCGTAGCCTTTTTCGATTTTGACTCCTGCATCAATAATGGGCACAAGGCGGATATTTTGCTCCTTCATTTCTTTTGCGAAAGCCTCAAGGTCGCCGAAGGTGTCCTCGTTTACTGTGAAATCCTTGTAGCTTTCCATATAGTCGATGTCAAGATACACGGCATCCAGAGGAAGATTTGCTTCCTTATGTTTTCTGACTACCTCTCTGACGGTGTCTTTATCCATATAGCTCCAGCGGCTCTGGGTGTATCCGAATGCCCACATGGGAGGGATATAACTTCTGCCTATGGCTTTTCTGAAACTTTCAGTAATGCTGTAGTGAGAGTCACCCTCGATGATATATACGTTGATATCGGGATTTTGTGTGCTGACCTCAAGATAATCTTTTCGGGTAAAGCCTATATCAAAGGTGATTTTTGAGGGGCAGTCAAAGAAAACACCGAAAGGCTTTCCGCTGTTTTCAATAATCAGGAAGCTGTGAGCACCGTAAAGTGAACGGGTGGCTTCGGTGTGGTTAGGGTCGTCACTGCAAAAGCTATCATAAACATATCCGCGTTTATTGATACCTCGGCTTGCCTCACCCAGACCGTAGACGGCATCCTCTTTGCCGAGCTTCAGAGTGAATTTAAGACCTTCGGTTGCATCGACTTCAAAATAAGGGAGAGCATCATTGCATTCGGGAATGTTTGCAAAAACTGCTTCTGTGTCAAAAGGTTTTCCGAAAATGTATTTTTTTATCATAAAAACACCTGTCATCCTTGCAAAGTTCATATTAATAATATATAATTATTATAATGTATAAAAAGTATAGCATACATAAAGGCTTAACACAAGATAAACTGTAACCGAAAAAGGAGAAGAATTATGGAAAACAAGGTTATTCTTTTTGCTGATAGTTCTATTGATCTTTCGCAGGAATTGAGAGACCGCTACAACGTGCATACTCTGCCCATCCACATTATTCTGGATGACAAGATGTATGAGGACGGTGTGGACATCTCAAGTGCCGATATCTTCAATAAGTACTATGAGTCTAAAATGCTTCCTAAGACTGCGGCTATCAATATGGATGATATTGTTTCTGCATTCAAACCTTATGTTGACGATGGCTATGAAGTTGTATATATAAGTCTTGGTTCTGGTCTTTCCAGCAGCTTCAGAAACAGCTGTATTGCTGCAGAGGAGCTGGGCGGAAAGGTTTATCCTATTGACTCCTGTTCTCTTTCCTCAGGTGCCGGTCTGCTTGCTATTGAGGCAGCAGAGAGAATTGCAAAGGGAATGAGTGCAAAGCAGGTTGCCGAGGAGGTAACTGCTCTCAATCAGAAGAACCACGCAAGCTTTGTACTGGATACTCTTGAGTTTATGCGTGCAGGCGGCAGATGCTCGGCTGTAACCGCATTTGGTGCAAACCTTCTGGGTATCAAGCCCTGCATCAAGGTTTTCAATGAGCAGAACGGCTCTATGGCTGTTTCCAAGAAATACAGAGGTAAGTTTGAGAAGGTTATATTTGACTATGTTGACGAGACTCTGGCGAGCTTTGATAATATCCGCACAGACAGAATTTTCGTAACATACTCAACCGTAGAGAATGACCTTGACAAGAGAGTTGCGGATTATATCCGCGAAAAAGGCATTTTCAAGGAAATCTTTATTACAAAGGCAAGCGGCACTATTTCCTGCCATTGCGGCCCTAACTGTCTTGGTATCCTCTTTATGACAGAGTAATTAAATTTTAAATTAACTTAAGCGAAGACGCTTTCCCGAAAGGAAAATGTCTTCGCTTTTTTTATCTGAAAAAGGACACCCATTTTGCAGGGTGCCCTTGGATTCTTAATATTTAATTCAGGGCGATTCTAAGGCTCTCCAGATTTCTTCTCATAAGAGTCAGGTAAGTCTCGCCGTTTTCGAAATCATCTTTTGATACGTTGTGGCAGGAATAGAAGGTCATAACTTCGGCACCTGTTTCCTTAGATATAGTATCTGCAATAGTGCCTGAGCTGAGCTCTATTTTAAAGACAACGGGGATGTTATCCCTCTTTATAATATCCACAAGCTCTGCAACCTGGGATGCTGATGCCTCTGTATCATCCGAGCAACCCGAGAATGCTGTGTAGCAATGAAGATGGTATGCATCGGCGAAATAGCCCAGCGGGAATCGGTCACCGAAAACCAGATTGTTTCTCTTTGCATTTTCTGTGATATCTCGGAATTCTTCGTCCAGAGAGCGAAGCTCTGAGGTGAGATTCCGAAGGTTTTCTCTGTAGAAAGCGGCATTTTCTGCATCTTTCTCTGCAAAGACTTCACAGAGCTTTTCGCAGATGACTACAGCGTTTTTGGGAGAAGTCCAGATGTGTTCATCAATATCCGAATGGTCACCCTCATTGAAGGTGTGCCCTACGGGGTAGGGGGTGATGCAGTCGTCAAGCAGGGAGATAACCGTCATATTTTCGTTTTTTACTGTTGCAAGTATGGTGTCGATATATGTATCGGACTCGCCGCCCGTGTAGATGAAGACATCGCACTCCGAAATGGCTATGATATCCGAGGTGGTGGGTTCAAAACCGTGGCTCTCTCCTCCGGGAGGAATCAGCATACGTATGTCGGCACAGTCCTTTGCAATTTGCCTTGCAAAGTCGTATTGAGGAAATATTGTAGCCACAACTTTGAGTTTTTCGTCCTCGGAGGATGAGTTGTGGTTGCATCCTGTCAGGCAAAGTATGAAAAGCAATAAAGCTGTTATGAATGATAAAAATTTTTTCATTATGTTTCTCCGTGAGGTGAATTTAGTCTCCACAGGATATGATATCATATTTCTTGTAAAAAACAACATTAATTTTAAAATTCTGACATAAATGCTTCAGAAATTTCAGGAATGTGTATTGGCAGGGCGGCACTTTCGGACAGTATTCTTACGAAGTTTTCTGCACGGTCTCTCTTGTCGGTGAAGTTCCGGATAACGGTATGAAGATTTGTGTTTTCTGAGTGTGCGGCACCGACTATATAGGCGTTGAGAGAAAACATTTCGTTTTCTTCTGTGATTTCATAGCAGATTACAGGTGAATAATACACATTGACTTTTTTCATTTTTGAAACCTCCGTGGTAAGGGTGACAGAATAAATATATATAATCGGTCAAAAATGTTGACCGAAGTGTGCAAGATTATTATAATGGTCTTATTATGAAAAAAGAGGAGTATTATGGAGAATAAAACCCCTTGGACAAAATTTTACGGTGCAATAAGAGAAAATCTTGACTACCCCGACACAAGTATCAGCGGGGCAGTCTTTTCTGCGTGTGTGAAACATCCCGACAGCACAGCCCTGATATACATGGGTAAAAGAATCAGTTATAGCAGGCTTTGGGAAAAAACACTTGGTTTTTCGAAGGTGTTCAGTTCTCTTGGCATTGAAAAAGGGGAGAATGTTGCAGTATGTCTCCCGAATATTCCTGAGGCGGTATATACCCTCTACGGACTCAACAGAATGGGAGCGGTTGCGAGTTTTCTGCATCCTCTTTCTGCTGAGGCGGAGCTTGACTGTTATTTGGAGGAGTTGGGCGCAAGGTTTGTTGTTACCCTTGACTCTCTCTATGAGAAATTCAGCCTCAAAACAAGAGAGAGAAAGGATATTTCGTTTCTTGTGGTTTGTGCAGGAGACTCATTGCCCTTGGTGAAGCGATGTGTATATAATATTAAAACTGCAAAAAGCAGTAATTCAAAAATATACAGAGATAATGTTTTGAGAATATCGAAACTGGAAAAAGCACAGAAAAAAACAGAAATAGTTTCTGTAAATGTTTCCTCTGAGGATACTGCGGTGGTACTCTTTTCGGGCGGTACTACAGGAGTGCCGAAAGGCGTTATGCTTTCGAACTTTTCGCTGAATGCCATGGCGATGCAGACAGCGGAGATGAGTGGTTTTGATATATGCGGAAAATCAATGCTTGCAGCAATGCCTATGTTTCACGGTTTCGGTCTGGCGGTTTGCGTTCATACACCGCTTATCGGTGGTGCTAACTGCATTCTGGTGCCTCGCTTTACCGTGAATGAATACGCAAAACTTATAAAAAAATACCGCCCAAACTTCATAGCAGGAGTTCCTACATTGTTTGAAGCACTCACATCGAATGCCTATTTTGACAATGTGAAACTTGACTGTCTGCTTGGAGTGTTTTCCGGAGGAGATAACTTGCCGGTTGCACTCAAGAAGAAGTTTGACGGATATCTGAAGGGACACGGTGCCGATGTTAAAATCAGGGAGGGCTACGGATGCACAGAGTGTGTGACAGCCTGTTGCCTGACCCCTGCAAACTTCGAAAAAGAAGGGAGCATCGGAATACCGTTTCCGGATATGCGGTTTAAAATTTGTTCTGTAAATACCACAGAAGAAGTGCCATTTGGAACCGATGGGGAAATTTGCATCTCAGGACCCACGCTGATGAAGGGCTATCTGAATCATCAGGCTGAAAGTGAGGATGCACTGAGGGTTCATGCTGACGGACGAGTGTGGCTTCATACCGGTGACATCGGAATGATGGACGAAGATGGTTTCGTCTATTTCAGACACAGAATCAAGAGGGTTATTGTCACCAGCGGCTACAACGTATTTCCTTCACAGATAGAGAAGGTTATAGAGTCTCATCCTGATGTTGAAATGAGCTGTGTTATAGGTATCAGCGACCCCTACCGTATGAAGAGGATAAAGGCCTATGTAGTGACAAAAGACGACATTGTGGACAAAGAAAGAATCCGTAGGGAACTTTTTGAATATCTGAGACTAAACGTCGCACGTTATGCTGTGCCTAAAGAGATTGAGTTTCTGTCTGAACTGCCCAGAACAAAGGTGGGAAAGGTGGATTATGCCGCTCTTGAGACTATGAACGAAAAAGAATAATTACTTGATTCCGATGAGGTGACGAGCGTTCTGCGCTTCCTTTACTTCGTCGGAATTAATTATTTCAAGCTCCTTTTTCTGCCTTCTGAGAACCTCTCTGTTGCAGAAAACGCTGTAGCATCCACGGCGTACCCAGCACACGGGCAGAAGGACGGGTGCCTTCTCCAAGACGGGGTAGCGTTTTTTCATTACGTCAATACCGGGGAAGCAATTTCCTAAAAGGTACTTGAACTGGTCAAAGCGGGTTATGTCCGTTTTTTTGCGGAAAAGCGATGCAGTACGATATACCTGAAAAGTGCCGTGTTCGCCGGATTTGAAGATAAAGGCGAGAATCTGTTCCTGTGCATTATCGGGAGCTTTGCCCTCAAACATACAGAGAAGCAGTTTGTTAAGTTTTTCGTAGAATTCTTCTGCGTTGTATTCTTTAATTACTTTGAGAATTGCCTCTTTATCTATATCGGGGTGGCTCTTTTCAAAGATATACAAATCGCAGAAATGGCGTATTCCGCATCCTCCGGAAATGAAGTGCTTGTAAAGATGGAAAAACAGATGGAGATAGAAGTACTCATCAGTAAACACAAAGGTCATACCGTCATCGCCGAGAGGCTTTGCCTTGGAAAAAGGCTCTGAAAAAACAGAGTGAAACTCTGATGTGTTGCTCATAACATCAGAGTGAAACTCGTAGATGAAGTAGTTATCCTTGGAGTACTCGTCGGTATAATCGATGCTTGCATCCAGCTCGTAACCAAAGGAGTGCATAATCTTCATACCGCGGGCACGATCCTCTTTGCTCATACATATATCCACATCGGATTGGGTTCTCATATGGGGGAGAGGATAGAAATTCTTCAGGTGTGTACCCTTGAGGATGATAAACTTGATTCCTTCTTTGTGCAGTGCTTCGAAAATACGGCGTGCTTCAAGTTCCTGACGAGCTTCTCTGGCAAGAGTACGGTTGTTGGAGTACTCAAACTTTTTCATGATCTCTTCAGGAGGCTCAAGCTCTTTGATGGCGGGATAAACAAGTGCTGCCACATTGTGTAAAAGCGCAAGTTTATAAAGCCGTTCCCAGTCCATGCCTTTGAAGGGCTTCTGAGGAGCAGCTGCACTAATAACCGATGAAATCAGTCCGGTCAGATATCTTCCATATTCAGTTATTGAATTGTTGTTCATATATAAACACCGCCGATCGACTGTTATCCATTATATCACAGAGGACAAAATAAATCAATAAACCTTGTAAAAAAGACGCTGAACTTGTAAAAACGATATGTTTTTTGGCGTTATTGTTCCTGTAAAGAATAATAAATAAGTTATTCCCGTTTGTGTTTTCAGACAAAAAGCCGCCGCCCGGGTGCTTTGACCCGGGCGGCTTCCGTGCTTATTAGGAGATACTAATAGGCGTTAAAATTTTAAATAAGATTGCCGATAGGATAATTTGTCTCAAGTCCTGCAGCAAATTTCTGTATTGCTGTAGCATCTCTTACATTAACTTCTTCGCTTGCGTCAACGTCTGAACAGGTAAGAGCATCTCCTGTGAGAGTGTCAAGCCCTGCGGCGTGTTTCTGGATGAGAGTGGCATCCTTGACATTGACAATACCGCTTAAGTCGGCATCTCCAAGGAAGAGCTCTACTTCGGGAGGAGTGATAACTCCGTCGTAGCTTTCATAGAACTGTGCAGAGAGCCATGCGGTTCTTGAATTGAGCCAGTCAATGGTGTAATCGTACTGACCCTTAAATGTATTTATATTATAATATGTAACTTTGGAATTTTCAACATATTTTCCTGTTTCGTAGTCAAATTTTCCGCAGAGGAGTTCTGAATGGTCACAAATCCAGTCGCCTGTAGTAAGGAGCCAACCCATTTCGTAGTTCATATCAGCGGAGCCTTTCAGAATATCGTAGTATACATCCTTGGAATAGAGCTCGCCTTCTGCGATACCTCTCTGATTGAAACTGTTGATAGCAGGGAGGAAATCCTCAAACCAAACATCTGCGGCATAATCCATAATTGTAGCATTTCTTGCGGCATAGCCGAGAATGGTGTATTTTGAGGATTTATTGTTGGGGGAGGCACCGGGCTTGAACTTAACCCACCAGCCTGTGGGTTCTTCGTAGTCCTTCACGCCCATACCGTTAAGGTCCCATACAACGCCTGTGGCGTTCCCCAGAGAGTTGTCGTAGTCCCAAACGGGGGATGCAAAGAACTTGTATGTGCCGTCCTCAGCCTCTTTGTAAACAAAGTAGAGAGAGGATACACCAACGTCCCAGTTTTTGGAGAGTTCATTGATGAGCATAATCTTGGTGAGGGAGTCTATATCCACAAGCTCTGCCATATTGGCTGAATTGGTGCGGACGGCATTGTACATATTGTCAAACTTGGTTTTGGCAATATTGAGAACTTCGCTGTAGTAGGGGTCGCCCTCCTCAAGCTCGGGTCCCTTGAGGGTGAGTTTGCAACGTGCAGAGGAAGTTTTGATGTAGTAATCGCTGCTGCCCGCAGATGCGTCAACCTCGCAGATGAAGGGGAAGTTTTCCTTGAGAGTGCCGTCTTCGTTGAGATGTGTGTCGTCGCCAATTTCGGGAACAAGGTTGTTCTTGCCGATATCAACCTTCTGTGTAAGCTGATATGAGCCGAGATACTCGCCGTTCATATAGAGGTCAACGAATCTGGAATCGGAAGCATAGGGCATACCAACTGCATCGGAAAGGTCCTGAAGGAAGCGGTTTCTCACAAGTGCACTGTCCTGATAGTTTGCAAGGAGGGAGAGCTTTTTTGTTTTTTCCATTCCTGCTACGGAAACAGCAGAATCATAGGTCACATTAAAGGGCTTTTTGTTTTTTTGCCAGGTGGTGTTGCCTCTGCCCTTGATCTTCTTGACAGGGGTGTTGTCAACATTGCCTTCACGGTCAACAATGGCACCTGTGGCTTTGGCATCGTTTTCTTTATCTTCGCTGAGATAATCAAACAAATCTGTGCCGTTGCCGTCGGGGTCAGCATTGTTCACGAATATGGAGGCTTCAGCGGTTGAGAACATAAACTTGAGTCTATGGGTCTCGCCCCCTGCAGTTACGCTGTAAGTTACACCGGTGTTGAAGTTTACCTCGGCAGATTCATAGGGAGCAATGGTCACGTCTCCGATTTTTACGTCTGTGGAGTAGGTGTTGAGGATGATAACCTTGTGGTCATTTACACTTGAGGGCAGGAAGAAGTACTTTTCCTCGGAGATACCCTCGCCTGCGGTGAGGCCTAAATCAGCAAGGTCCTCTTCGTCGTAGTCAATGTAGCTGTCGGCATGTTGCCAGTGATGCCATGCCTCGGTTTCGGTTGCGTCATCTACAGCGTGGGCGTAGAGCATATCTGCTTTGAAGTAAGCAGGTAAATCCTCTGCGGACGCGGCGGAAACAGCGACGGTGGCAATACCTGTCAGCATAAGCAGACAAAGAAGTATAGCGGTCAGTTTTTTCATCTTTTTTTCCTCCTTTATTATTGGGGGTAATACACACAATAATTGTAACATACATCAGTTAATAAATACAATAGAGTTATTTGTTAAATAATTATTAAAAGCAGGTATATTGAAAGTTTCTGTACTTCGTGATATACTGAAAAGGTAACTAATCAGAAAAGGGGTATTTTTTGTGTTTTTATATAATAAACCTTTAGTGAAAGAAGATATGGCGGAGCTTACTTCAAGAGAGTATGTTCCTTTTGAAATGCTTCGCAATAAATCCGTTCTTGTGACAGGTGCCACAGGCATGCTTGCCTATTACTTTACTCTGGCACTTATGCACCTCAATATCGAAAAGGACTATGATATAAAAGTCATCGCTCTGGTGAGAAACAAAGCAAAAGCGGAGAAGAAGTTTGAAGGGTTCCTCTCTGACAGCCGCTTCGAAATTCTGGCACAGGATGTTTGCGATGAGCTGAGCATCGAGGGGAATGTGGACTATATCTTCCATGCCGCAGGTGCCGCAAGTCCTTACTTCATTAAGAATGACCCCACAGGTATCATTGCCGCCAACACAAAGGGTACTGTTAATATCCTGAATCTTGCCAAGGAGAAGAAGGTTACCAATGTTATCTATCCTTCCACAAGAGAGATTTACGGTAAGGTTGAGGGCGTACAGTTTATCAAGGAAACCGATATGGGCGTATTTGACCCTCTGGAGGCACGTTCCTGCTATCCCGAGAGTAAGCGTATGGCGGAGACTATTCTCAGAAGTTACAATGTTCAGTACGGTGTACCTTTCACGGTGCTTCGAATTGCCCATTCCTACGGCCCCGGTATGATTATCGAGAGCGACGGACGTGTTATGGCGGATTTTATCAGCGATGTTGTAAATAAGAGAAATATTGTTCTCAAGAGTGAGGGCCTTGCAGAGAGAGCTTTCTGCTATGTTACTGATGCAGTTGCCGCGATTTTTGTGGCAATGCTCAAGGGTGGTTGCTGTGAGGCTTACAACCTTGCCAACGAGACTGAGCCTACTCCTATCCGTGATGTGGCAAAGATGCTCGCAGAAATGTTCCCCGAGAGAAATATAAAGGTGATTTTCGAGATTGAGGGCGATACAAGCGGTTACTGTAACTATGCCCGCGTGGGACTTGATACAACAAAGCTTGAGTCCCTTGGTTGGAAGCCTGAGGTTAAGCTTGCGGAAGGTCTCAAGAAGACAGTTCTGAGCTTTGACTAAATAATTGTTTGGGCGAAAGGTGAGGATTTCTTTGAGTTTTTTAAAACGCGTAAGAAATAAACTGTTTTCCTGCGTGCCCCCGATAAAGAGAAAAATCTATGCTGAAAAGCAGTTCCCCGAGACAAAGGTGCTTGTTGCAGGTCTTATGATGTGCAGAAATTTAGGCGATGTTGTCATTGCGGACAGCACACAGTATCTGCTGGAAAAAGCGTCAAAGGAAGCCGGCATCAGAAAACTGCGTCTTTCTACCCTTGATATAAGAAGGCAAAAGGATAAAGAGAATCTGAATAGAGTGAGAAACAGCGATCTGGTAGTTTTCCCGGGTGGCGGTTTCATTAAGTATAAGCAGGAGAACTTCCCGAAGGAAATGGGAAGAATTATCAGCAGAGCAGAGCACTATGGTATACCTGTGATGTACAATGCTATGGGTGTTGAAGACTACGACGGGGATAATCCTGCCTGCCTTGAGATGCAGGAGTTGCTTACGGGATATTCCAACAGATATATTACCAGCAGGGATTTTGCAGATTTTCTCAACAGCACCTATCTGAAAGATTCTGATATATCTGCAAGGAGAGTGGCAGATCCTGCGGTTTTTGCCTCTGAAGTGTATGGTATATCCAAGTCACAGACTTCGGATGTGGTAGGTCTCGGAGTTGCACGAGAGGGACTTTTCACAGACCATGGAGTTCCTGTGACGGGCGAAGATTTACTCAAAATCTGGAGCGGTATTATTGAAAAACTTGATGAAAAGGGAATCAGGTGGAAGCTTTTTACTAACGGATTGGGTAAGGACGAGGATTTCCTCAATGAGTTGCTTAAGTATATAGGTAGGGAGGACCTGCGTGAGGAGATTTCTTTGCCTGCGGCGCAGTCGTCAAGAGAATTGGTTGAGAATATAGCTTCTTTTTCATCAGTGATTGCGATACGTATGCATGCCAATATCATTTCATTTGCTCTGGGAATCCCGTCAGTTGCTTTTGTGTGGAATGATAAGCTCCGATACTTCGGAGAGAGTATCGGCTGTAGTGAGCGATATCTGGAATATGACAAAATCTACGATGCGGATTTTGTGGTGGATACACTTCTGAAGGCGCAGAAGGAAGGCTATGAACAAGGGGCTCTGGAGAGAGAAAAGGAGTCGGCTTATTCAAGTGTGAGAGATTTCTTTGTTCCCTTCAGTAAATCCCTTCTTCAAAACAGGCGTCGCGACCTTACGAATAAGAAACTCATTTGCTACGGGCTTCCTAACCTGGAGAGCGAAAAACTGAACAGAGAGTTATTTGAGAAAAACGTGGAATTTTTTGTCAGTGATGACGAGGCTGTTGTTGGGAGTAACTGTTTGGGAAGACCGGTTTACTCTCCGCGTAAACTCTGCAAAAACAAAAGAAAAAAGTTTATTATCATAAGTGAAACTTTGGAATATACTCCCGTGGCAAAAAAACTTATTGATATGGGTTATGAAGAAAAACGGGATTTCACCAATATGCATTCTTATAAGCGTTATGTGTTCAAAAAAGGTAACGTGTTTAATTAAATTTCTACATAATAAAAGGCTGTCTCTCTATGGTTACATAAAGAGACAGCCTCTTTTATTTTACAGGATATACATCGTAGTCGCATCCGTAGTAACGGTGGCTGCGTTTTCTTATGATTTTTGCCTTGTAATCCTTTTCCGTGCAACCGGAAAAGATGATTTTTTCGCTATCCACCATGTGATTGATTCGTTCTTCTTCGGGAGGAAGCTGCATATAGTCGCCAAACATATGGGTAAGCAGAGTTTGGTACTCTGCGGGGGCGCGGACGGTGACGCCTTCAAATTCAATGTCGGTGCCGTCTCCCCACCAGGCGGCAGGGGCAACCTCCTTGGGGTAACCGTGAAATCCGCTGAGTGAGGCAACATACTTTTTACCCGAGAGCAGATTTGCGAGTTTTCCCATAAAGTTTCTCAGTAAAAGCAGCAGAAACTTCGGAAGAATACACTGAAGCAGACGGAAGGTGACGATAAATGGCAGACTCATATTTTTGTAGAGAAACTCGGTGGTTTTTTCCTTCGAACAGATAAAGCCTGTGAGCAGACTGAATGCCTTGAAGAAAAAGCATTGGAGCAAAGGTGCGTTTGGGACATAATCCAGAGGGAAGATGTCGATGAAAATACCCTTGTGCATATCAATGTGTTCAAACTTGTCCTCACCGAAATAGGTGCCGTTTTTGCGAAGCTTTGCATAGTAGAAGTAGCAATTCTTTTCGGTTTTCTGATTCTGCAGGAAAAACTCATCCTTAAACTCTGTGGGAGCAATTCTGAGGAGTTTCTCAAAGTCTTTCCGCGGCATTGAGACGTCGATGTCGTCATCCCAGGGAACAAAGCCTCCGTGACGCACTGCACCTATAAGACAGCCGCCGACGATGTAGTATCTCAGGTTGTGCTTGCGGCAAACTTTATCAAAAGCTTTTAAAATCTCAAGTTCCTCAAGCTGGAGTTTTCTGAGAGTGCGGTTTTGCTCTTCTTCTTTTGAGAGCTTATCATCAATTTCTTTTATGATGGATTTGGTGACTTCGCCAGCAGTTTTGTTGTCGTCGGTGCGCAGGTATTTTACCGCACATTCTGCGGCGGCAGAGATGATTTTTCTGTTGTTAATTGATGCATGGTCAGGCACAGAGTTTTCCTCCATTCTCTGATGAGCGTTGCTTATTGAAGTGAGTTAAGTATTTCGTTGTAGATTCTCTCGCAGTTTCTGAAATCATCAAACTCAAAGAAATCGTCGGCACGCAGTTTGTATTCAGTTTCAGCTTTACAGCCGTTATCCATAAAGCGGCAAACTGTATCAACCAATGTGTTGTGATCGGTGCAAATAGGGCCGAATCCCTGGGTGGGATAGTGGATTCCACCTGCCTCATAGTGAGGGGGAAGAGTGTCGGGATGATAGTAAACGATGGGTTTTCTCATATATGCAAAGTCAAACTGTACGCCTGAATAGTCGGTGACCATAAGGCTTGACTCGGTGAGAATTTTTTCATAGTTCATATCACCTGAAGCGGCAATGACCTTTACGAAGCCGTCACACTTGAAGTCCTCAAGCTGGGGGCTCATTGCGGGGTGGAGAAGATAGGTGATGGAATATCCGTTTTTCTTTGCACATTCGATAAGCTTCTCGTCGTTTATCAGAGTGTTGTAAAGTCGGAAATATTCGGTGTGTTTAAAGAGTTCGTTATAGGGCTTTTTCTTGTATGCAATACCCTGAGACACAACATTTCTTCTCCAAGTAGGGGTTATGAGAATTTCTTTTTTGTCATTGTTCTTGAGACCGTCGTATCTGGCAAGACCATTGAGTTTCAGCATATTTTCCTCGTATCCGTATACAGGATGCATCAGATTCTTCTTTTCGTACTTTGATGCGAGGCAGTAGAGGGTGGTGTTGTCATAAGTTCTGCGCTGATACTGGGCGAGCTGTTGTACTGTGAGTCCGTGCTGGATGCAGATAACCTTTACGTTCCAAAGGTCAAGGAAATATGGGTGAAGATATTTGGGGAAACCGCAATACTGCATAACCAAAGTGTGGGTTGCGGCAATCGCCTCCATATTGAGTGCAAGGAGACGGCACTTGAGAGAGTTGTGCACAACGGTGTGTTTATCATCGTACTTTTTGAGACGTGGGTAATCAAGTGATGTGTCAGAAACGATGTAGTATGTTTCTATATCATCCTTTACCGAATTTGCATATTTCCAGAAATACTCACCGTTGTCTCCTGCTTTGTAAAGTTTATCGAAAGTAAGGAAGATACGTTTACCTTTGAAGAATGGCCGGGTGAGTCTGAAAATAGTTCTCAAACCAATGCACTGAATGGCAAAGAACTTGTTTTTTGTGTGCAGGAACATTGATACAAAAAGACTGAGTTCGCGGACAAGGTGTCGGATTCCTGTGCATTTGAAGGTGTAGAGGGTATTGCCGTTTTTTATAGCAAGTGCTTGTTTACTGTTGAACTTCCAGTATGCCTTGCCAAATCTCAGACGAAGTCTGGAGAATTGATTAGCAAAATGGATGGGAAGTGTATGGTATTTTCCACATAGCATATATCCGAACTTGAGGGATTCAAGATTTTCAGAAGGCACAAAGAAGTGGACGCTGTATTTCTTTGCGTACGGAACACCAAAGCACTTAAGCAGTGGATAAACCGGATATTCCTCGAGGAGATGTCTTTCATTACCATACTCCGCATAGAGCTTGATGTCCTCTGTCTCCATAAAATCCTTGCCTGTGAATTCTGCATCAAATTCAAGCATACCATTATTGTAATTGATTACATTCACAGTCAGGGCGACGCTTTGAAGTGTGGTGATTCTGGCATTTGCGTTGCCCTTTGATTTGAGGTAAATCAATTCGTTATCAAGACCGATTTCATAAGGGAGATTCATCGCCTGGTGCTTTCCCTTGAGAAGCTGAAACCAGAGTGAGCGCAGGGTGTATTTACAACTTATGGCAGCTTCGGTGAATATATCGTTATCAATATAACCGAGGGCTTCACAGGTGTCATTATAGAAAATGTGGGCCTCTTCATTAGTGAGGATGCCTTTGTCGTTTTCGTAGTAGTTGTTTGCATACTTTGCGCAGATAAGCTGAGACAGAGTGAACTGAACGAATTTGGGAACTTCGCTATATTTTTCTTTGAGGTTTTTCATAAATGGTATCATAAAGTTCTGTATTGAAGGAGAATAATACCACTTATTGTACTGTTGTGAGAAAAGGTTGCTGTCGTTTTCTAAAGAATGAGAGTAGAAGCAGGAACAGTTTTTCAGCACAAAAACACGAGGGTTATTAAGGAGTGCTTCCAGAATGAATTTCTTTTTACATTCATCGAAAATATTTTCGTCAAACTCTAGTCCATTAAGATCTTGTGCTCTGAAGAAATACGTTGAAAGTGCAGCTTGTCCAAAATAAGGATTCTCATTAAGGTCAATCACACCTTTTGCTTCAAGGGGATAATTCTGGTAGAGTTTTTTGCTTTCATCTTTTGCAAGTGAAACTGCGGTCATAGTGAGAGTGACATTCGGATATTTCCTGAATGCATGGGCGGCAGAAGAAAACTCTTTCTTTGTATAGGTGACGCCTTCCTCGGCAAATACTACGAAGTTGCCTTTTATGAGAGGAAGGGCTTTGTTGAAAGCCTGTGCTTCGCTGTGTCCTTCAAGAGTGAGCACACGTGTGTGTTCGCTGTTTGCGGATACAGCTTTCTGTGCTGCGGATTTTGTCATATCCGAGTTTACACAGTCAGCTATAATGAGCTGGGTGTCTTTAAGATTGTTGGTAGATTTGAGTATGCTTTCAACGGTTTTCTCAAAACCGTCGTCGCGGTTTGCAACTGCAATTACCGTAAACTGAAAATTACTCATATTAACCTCCGAAAGTTTCTGTGATGTTGACAATAATATTTTTATTTGATAAATTATTTATGCTATATATTGCGAAAGGAAAGTGATGTTCTTGTCCATTGCCAAAAGCAACACTCAAAATCCGCGGGATATCATTGAGAATAAGTATGCAGACAGTAAAGGCAGACTGTATTTTTATGACAATGCAAAATTCATACTTATTTTTCTGGTAGTTCTTGGTCATACCATATCGCCTTTCAGCGAAGGAGGAGAGGGGAGCTTATTCTTCTTATTCCTGTGGAGAATGATAAACGTTCTGCATATGCCCTGTATGATTTTTATTTCGGGTTTCTTTGCGAAAAGTTACATTCGTCGCGATGGTACAATAAATGTTCAGAGACCCTTTACCTATGCAATGTACTACGTTGCGGCGCAACTTTTCTTTATGGTTTTCGATGCTGTTGTGCTGGACAAGTCTGTTGCCAAAACACTCCTTGACCCAAGGTCTTCACTGTGGTTTTTGGTGTGTCTCATCTGGTGGCATTTGTTGCTTCCTGTCATCAACAGGATAAATCCCAAATGGATGATGGTAATAGCTGTTGCGGCGGGTATTCTCATCGGGTACGATGAGAAAGTAGGCAACTTTGTTTCGCTGTCCAGAATGGTTGTTCATTTCCCGTTCTTTCTTTTTGGCTATTATGTTTCTTCTGATAATATGAAATTCCTGACCGCAAAAAAAGCGAAGCTTATTTCAATACCTTTGACACTTGGAGCTTCGGCTGTTGTGGCTTTAAGTATCTTCCTCAAAGAGATTGCCGGTGTTATCAATTTCAGTATCAACAAATTCATCACTTGCAATGTGGATTATTTTGAAATATTCGAGGATACAGGTGTGAGTCCTCTTCTTTGGGCAGTGCCTAGAATTTGCTTCTATCTCTGTGCGGTGGCTCTGAGTTTTTCATTCCTTGTCTGGGCACCCAGAAAGAAGAATGTTTTTACTCGTTTCGGCGCGCGCACCCTTGCGGTTTATATACTCCACAGATGCATCTATCAGGCGTATCGCAAGTTTGAGTGGTGTGATCTTGAATGGCTTCCCGGTGACAATGTGTTTGTACTCCGATTGTTTATGATTGTGGTTGCCTTCCTGATTACACTGTTGCTTTCACTCTATCCCTTCTACATTCCTTTCGAGCTTTTGGGTAAGATAAAGATAACAGGGCTCATTAAGAAGAACGTAACAGAATCAGATAAAAAATAAACAAATAGAAAGAATATTAAAATATTATATCATAGTATGTTACCTAAATCAAGATAGACACTTTTCAGATTGTGATAAAGTAATGTCTTATTACAGAGAGTCCATTGTGGGCTCTCTTCTTTTTTGCATAATATCGGAACACTCTGTCAATAATACTGACGGAGGTGCTTTTCGGATGAGAAAATATACTTATCAGAAAGACAGAAAAAAACGAAAAGATAAGGTGAACTTCCTGACAGCGTTCGCCATTTGTATTATTGCTATCGGTCTGGCTTTGGGCTCAACTTATGTGAGTATCGGCGGTTTCAGCGAAAATACAAGAGAAACCTATGTGTCGGTATCTCCTGATGCTACAGGAGCCGTGAGTAATTCTGTAACCGGCGTTACTGTGTATAATGAGACTACTGTTGTGTCAGAGGCAACTGAAAGTGTGACTCAGAATACCGAGGAGACAATACAAGGCGATACTATGGAGCCGTATACAGGAAGCAGTGAGGGTTTGCAGACTATTCTCCAGGTGATGAAAAGTCTTGATTTCCCCGTGCCGTCAGGAAAAATTATGAGAATGTATTCTGATGAGGCGGTGTACAACGAAACTATGGGGGATTACAGACCTCATACAGGCGTTGATTTTGCCGCAGAAGCGGATGAAAATGTCATTGCTATGACTGACGGAGTGGTGGAAAGCATACGTCAGGATGAAATGTACGGTAATGTAATCAAGATAACGGAAGGTAATATTTCCGTATTTTATTGTGGTGTTTCGGATATAATGTACTGTACTGAAGGAGCAAGGATTTCACGCGGCGATATTATAGCCAAGGTAGGTACAGTGCCTTGTGAGGCGGAGGATGAGTCGCATCTGCACGTGGAGGTGTGGGTAGGCGACAAGACTATAGACCCTCTTGCGGTTATTTCTAATAATGAATAATAAATTGCAGGAAGACGATGTGCAAGGATGGTTTCAACCTTGATTTTTCGGGGCTGTGCTGCATTTGCGCTTCTTATTGTCACGCAACTGCCGCTTCGCATCTCCCTCAAAATCCACCAACTCCTCTGATTTGCCTATACGGATTTTTGAAGTATCAAATCCGTATTCATCGGCAAATCCGAAGTCGCCAGGGATTTTTCGGGACTACGCTGCATTTGCGCTTCTTCTTGCCCTCGTTACGTTCAGGGGCAAAAAAAGGCTGTTTCAGGTAAAGTGCCTGAAGCAGCCTTTTTGAGGTTTTAAAAATGTTTTTTAATGGCCATATTGATAAGAGTTTTGCCGTTTGAATCACATTCTCTGCCTGTTTCGGTAAAACCTGCCTTTAAGTAGGTTTTGTGAGCAGGGATATTGCTTTCGTAAACTTGAAGAGTAAGTTCGGTGATCCCCATATGGTTAAAGGCTAAATCGCATGCACATATAGTGGTGTCCAATCCGATACCTTTTTCTTTGAGGAGAGTCTTATCTATAATCAGTCTTCCGAATTCCCCGATGCCCTTTGAAATGTTATATATCGACACACTTCCTATCCAAATGTTCTCCGCGAAGACGGAGAATACATAGTCGTTTTCTTTCTCGAGATAGTTGTTGTACCATGATACTTGTGCATCGTGGCTGATTTCACCTGAAAACACAAAGCATTCCCGATGGCGATTGCGCAACAGTCGAAGGTTTTCAATGTATTCTTCAGTGAGTGGAAGGAGTGATACCCTCTTAAAAGTTCCCGAATAATCGTGTTTCATAATTCACCTATTTGCCTTACTTCAGCTTCTTGATAATACAGAAAAGCCTGGGAGAGATTCTGAATAGTTTCAGAAGCAACCTGTTCTTTCTCGGAAGAGTGCTTTTGCTGACTTTCGGATACAGCTTGTTGAACTCTTTTTTTACCATTGCTTTTTCTGCTTCAAGATTCTGGCTGTCGTTATGCATATCCCAGTAAAGCATGGCCATAAGATACAGAAGCATAGACATAACGTGACCGTGTAGTTCAGGATACTTTTCACCGAAAAAGTCATCGTACTTGTCAATAAGCTTGAGGGCTGTAAGCTGACTTGTTCTGAATTTTCCTCTTACGGCACTCTCTTCGCTTTGAATATAGTGGTAGAGAGGGCGGGAATCAAACCATACTGATCCGGCTTTGTCAAATGCCTGTCTTGCAAATAATCCGTCCTCACCACGACAGATTCCTTCATCAAACCAAACACCCTCAACCATTTTTTTTGAAAAAAGTTTGTTACACGCAAAAGGAAAATTATATACAAGTTGTTTCATCGCGCCTTTGGTGTCGGTTAAGCCGTAGTTCTCAGGAGATACTTTATGTGCGTTTTCTCTGTCTGTATATGTGATGAAGTGCTCAAAATTTACAGCTTCCACGTTATGCTCTTTAATGAGGTTTATCAGGTATTCATAGGTATCAGCTTCTAACCAATCATCGCTGTCAATAAAGCTGAAATAGTCACCGTGAGCCAGGCGGATGCCCTGATTTCGGGTAGCGGACACACCTGAGTTTTCTTTGTGGTGAACAATTACACGGTTATCTCTCTCGGCATATTCCTGACAGATTTTCAGGCTGTCATCAGTAGAGCCGTCATCAACAAGGATGATTTCCAGGTTCTTGTATGTCTGATTTACAATACTGTCAAGACAACCTCTCAGGTATTTGCCGGGATTATATACGGCGATGATAACAGAAATCAAAGGCTCATTATTCATATCTGCATCCTCCTACTTATTAGTAATAATATTTTACCACGAATGTAAAAGAAAGTCTATATAAAAAGCAGTCGCACTAAACGACTGCTTTTATGTCAGTTGCTTCTTATGCTAATGTATGCCTCTACAAGTGCCACGGCTTGCTCTGTGGTAAGATTGGTGCTGTCGATACAGAGGTCATAGTTCTGTGCAAATCCCCATTTTTGTCCGGAATAGAAGCTATAATAGTTAGCTCTGACTTTATCGGTTTTGTTGACAACTTGTTCTGCACGTGCCTTATCAACACCGCGGATAGCAATAGCTCGTTCCTTTCTATGTTCCATATCTGCGTGGATGAAAATGTTGATACAATCTGTGCGCTCTCTGAGAACATAATCGGCACATCGGCCAACAATAACACAAGGACCTTCCTCAGCAAGCTTCTGGATTATCTTATGCTGAAGAATATAAAGTCTGTCATTAACAGGCAGGTCTCCCATTGCAGAGAAACTGTTGCCGAAACTGTAAAGGCCCATGGAGAGGGAATAAAGGAGACTGTTTGTGGCACGTTCGTCGACATTCTCGAACACTTCGGCGTCTATGCCGCTTTCCTTTGCCGCAAGAGAAATCAGTTCTTTGTCATAGAAAGGAATTGAGAGTTTTTCAGCAAGTGCTTTGCCGATTTCGTGACCACCGCTTCCAAACTGACGGGCAATTGTGATGATGAATTTCTTATTCATAATAACGCCTCCTGAGGGATACATTGTATAATAATATGTATTTTAGCACACATTAAATAAAAAATCACTAAAAATTTGCGATGTAATGTGAATTTTGTATAAGATATATAAAACAGAGGGGGCAAAATTATAATATATGTATGCGTATACGCACGCGCGTACAATATATAGGGGGAATATAAATGGTGATATACAAGGACTTAAAAACTTTTTTAACGCCAAAAACGTGATTCTGATGCGGTTTTTGAAAAAAAGTGAAAAAAAATTAAAATTTTTTAAAAATAATGCTTGACTTTTAGAGATTGTTGTTGTAGAATAACTCTTGCACCGCCGATGAGGGCACACGATAGTGAGCAACAGACGCGATGCAAGGACATTGAAAATTGAACAACAAACAAATGAGAACCCGTAATTCTAATTGAGGAAAAAGTACTCAATAAATTACAGTGAAGATGACACAACAAACATCAAGTAAACACGCAAGTGTTTTAAATGAGCAGACAAAAAAGCTCTGAAATTGATTTTAGCACCTACGGGTGTTGAGATACAGATTTTAGAGAGTTTGATCCTGGCTCAGGACGAAC
>JAFQNJ010000040.1 GCA_017395925.1 Ruminococcus sp.
ACCCATTTGCCCTCTTCGGGGATAGGTGCGGGACCGTGCTTGGGTCCTTTTGCAACAACGCACATTTTCTGTACTTCATGTGAATAGTTCATTTTGTTGCTACTCCTTTCTGAAATTAAAGTTGAGATAACTCATACAGGGTTATTATACGGCTTTTTCCTCGGTTTTTCAATAGTTTTTTGCATATTATTCGCCTATCAATGTCAAAACTTTTTCTCTTTTACAAAAAACTCATAAATCACGAATCCTTGTCTTTGCTTCTGATGGCAAAGTTCAGAACTGATAAAACAAAAAGTCTCCGCTTCTTTATTAAAAAGCGAAGACTCCGGTTACTTAATATCTTTGTTCTCTCCCATAACTACTGCATCATAGTTCTCGGGGATTTCTCTGGGGAGAGCTTTGTCGGAAGGTTTTTTCTTGAGCACAAGGAAGAACACAAGGGCGACGATGCCTGCAATAATTGCCAGAGCAACCACTAACACCAGTATAATTGCCAGCGCAAAAAGAATAATCATCAACCAGTTTGTCATAAACTCACCTCCGCATACCGCTTTTTCTGCTTACATTATATCCGCCCCGCGGCGATGTGTCAATAATCTGTAAATCTCTGCCGTGGCGGCAAATTGTAACTTTTGTGTTGTTGAATATTCTCCTGATGTGTGCTATATAAATGGTATACTTTGTCGAATTAAGGAGGTGCTGTTTGTGAGTAAGCAGAACAAAGCTCTGATTATATTTTTTTCTCTTATGGTTGTTGTATTTATAACTGTGGCTGTTATCGGCTTTTCATCGGCAAATTCCACTCCTCCCGACACAGCTCCCACCGGGGAGACCTCTGCAACTGCACCCGCCGACACCACGGCACCGCAAATCAACTTCACCACCACACTCTCCTTCATCGGTGACTGCATTTTCGGCAACGAAACGGGCACCCCTTATGAAGGAAATTTCCTCTGGTATGCAGAGAATAAGCCTCACGACTACTTTTTCTCCGAGGTTTACGAGGAACTCTCCAAGGACGACCTGACCTTTGCGAATTTTGAGTGTGTTCTCACCGACAGAGACCTTCAGAAATCCCACAAGGATTATGACCCTGCCTTCTGGTTCAGAGCACCTGCTTCTCATGCAGATATTCTCTCTCTGGGCTCTGTGGAAGTGGCAGGCATTGTAAATAATCACATCTACGACTTCGGAGACGAGGGCTATGCTGATACCGTTGATGCCCTCACGGCGCAGAATATCGCTGTGGGCGAGGAGCTGAAGCCCCTCTACTTTGAGAAAAACGGCATCCGCATTGGCGCTGTTTATGTGCCTCTGTGGGCATCCTACCAGACCCAATACACCCTGAATGTCCTTGAAGAAATGCAAGAGAAGTGCGATTACAAAATCGTCTTCTTCCACGGTGGCGAGGAGGCAATACACGAGCCCGACAACTACAAAATCACCGCTTGCCGCGAAATTGCCGAATCGGGACTTTGTGACCTTATTGTAGGAGCGCATCCACACGTGCTTCAGCCAATGGAAATCGTAAACGGTGTGCCCATTGTGTATTCTCTGGGCAACTTCTGCTATTCGGGCAGTAACTATCCCGAGAATAAAACTGTTATCTTTCAGGTAATGCTCACCCAGAAGCAGGGTGAAATCACCACCTCCACCCGATTCATTCCCTGCTATGTATATACGGGCGACCGCAACAACTGGCAGCCTGCCATCGTAAAGCAGGTGCAGGACTACAACGAGATTATCGGAATGATGAACACTCCTGTGGATTACAAAGAGGAGACAACTGCCTCGGAGGAAACTACGGTACCTGCGACTCAGGCACCGACAGAGGCAAGCGGGAATGCACCTGACGAAAATCTCACAGACCCTACCGAAACACCCTACGAATAAGAAATGAAAGCCTTAATTCCAAGGATTTTTCAACATTTTTCAAAAAGATATTGAAATTTTAAAAACTTTGTGTTATTATAGTTTGGCACTCTGAAAAAAGTGCCGAACTTAATATGCTGATATAGCTCAGTAGGTAGAGCGCATCCTTGGTAAGGATGAGGTCACCGGTTCAAATCCGGTTATCAGCTCCACAAAAAGAGGATTCCTTTCAGGGAATCCTCTTTTTGTTTGTTGTGGAAACGGATTTGACGTTTTACGGGGTCCCCGAAATCTGTGATTTTGGGGAGAGGAGACGCAAACCGATAAATTGAGTAATTGCCGCAGGCAATTATGAAATCAAGAGGATTTGCGACGACGAGGTTATCAGCTCAAAAAAAGAAGTATCTTTTGTCTAGCAAAAGTTACTTCTTTTTTTATCCAAGCCGCAGGCTTGGCATATCATCACGCATCAGCGTGTA
>JAFQNJ010000041.1 GCA_017395925.1 Ruminococcus sp.
AAATATCAATACTTATTGTTTTTCATTGTATTTTAATAATTATTTTTATAGAAGAGGATGACCTATGAATTATCTTGAACTTTACAGCCAGTGGCTTGAAAACGCAGTTGAGGATTCTGACCTCAAGGCTGAGCTTATGAGCATTGATGGAAACGACAAGGAGATTCACGAGCGTTTTTACAGACAGCTTGAGTTCGGTACTGCCGGACTCAGAGGAGTTATCGGTGCAGGTACCAACAGAATGAACATCTACGTTGTCCGTCAGGCAACCCAGGGACTTGCTAACTACATCAACAAGCAGTTTGGCGGCGGTGCTGTTGCTATTTCTCACGACAGCAGAAACAAAGCCTCTCTCTTTATGAACGAGGCCGCACGCGTTCTCGCTGCTAACGGCATCAAAACATATATCACAAGTGAGCTCCAGCCCACCCCCGTCTTAAGCTTCCTTGTGCGTCACTTCGGCTGCAAGGCGGGCATTATGATTACCGCAAGCCACAACCCCGCTGCTTACAACGGCTACAAGGCTTACGGCGAGGATGGCTGTCAGATGACAGACGTATCCGCCGATATGGTATACAACGAGATTTGCAGTATTGATATGTTCACAGGCGTTAAACTCTGCAGCCTTGAGAATGCAGTAAAGGACGGTATTGTTGAATATGTGGATGAAAGCGTTTATACAGAGTATCTCGCAGAGGTAAAGAAACAGCAGATTAACCCCTCCGTTGCAGAGGATGCCGACCTCTCCGTAGTTTACACACCCCTCAACGGCACAGGCAACAAACTTGTCAGACGAGTTCTCTCCGAAATCGGTGTAAAGAATGTTTCCATCGTTAAGGAGCAGGAGCTTCCCGACGGCAATTTCACCACCTGTCCCTTCCCCAATCCCGAAATCAAGGAGGCTCTGGAGTACGGTCTCAGACTTTGCGACGAGCTTCGTCCTGACCTTCTCCTTGCAACTGACCCCGATGCTGACAGAGTTGGTATTGCTGTTCCCGATTACGACGGAAGCTACCGCCTTATTACAGGTAACGAAACAGGCATTATGCTCACCGACTACATCCTCAGATGCAGAAAGGAAAATGGCACTCTCCCCGAAAACGGCATTGTTGTCAAAACTATCGTTTCCACAAGACTCATTGAGCGTATCTGCAAGAAGTACGGTGCTCAAATGAAGGATGTTCTCACAGGATTCAAATATATCGGTGAGGTTATACTGGGCCTTGAAGAAAAAGGTGAAACCGATAAATATATCTTCGGATTTGAAGAGAGCTATGGCTACCTGGCAGGCTCCTATGTCCGTGACAAGGATGCTGTCGTTGCCTCTATGCTCATTGCTGAGATGGCGGCTTACTACAAAAAGCAGGGCAAGACTCTGACTCAGGTTATCGACAGCCTCTACGAGGAGTACGGATATTATTATAACAAAACTCTCAACTTCTACTTTGAAGGCGCTGAGGGTATGCACAAGATGAGCGAGCTTATGACAAATCTCAGAAATAATGCTCCTTCTGAAATCGGCGGTTTTGATGTTATCGGTATCTGTGACTATCTGGAAAGTGTTGCCACAGACCTTGAGACCGGTGCAAAAACAGAAATTGACCTGCCCAAGTCCAATGTTCTCTCCTATTCTCTGAAGGGGGAAAATGCCGCTATCGTTCGTCCCAGCGGTACAGAGCCTAAAATCAAGCTTTACCTCACATCAGTCGGCAAAGACAAGGCTGATGCACTCAGAATTATGGATGAACTGGAGGTCTCCGCAAAGGCACTTCTGGGTGTATAATCCTATCTTAAAAGCATTAAAACAGTCCTCTTTTCGGAGGGCTGTTTTTTTATGCTCAAAACTATTGACTTTTTCGAACACCTGTTCTATAATAACATTGTAAAACATTTGTTCTATCGAATGTATGCAACTGCGCCGAAACTTATTATTTAAGCACACAATCCGGTTTCGGACAAAAAACAGAAAGAATGATGAGTAATGCGAATAATCCTTCATAGTGACTGCAATGGCTTCTTCGCCAGTGTAGAATGCCTTTATAATCCCGAGATACGTCATCTGCCCGTGGCTGTATGCGGAGATGTTGACCAGCGCCACGGAATAGTCCTTGCCAAAAACGAAATTGCCAAGAAATATAAAATTAAAACAGGAGAAGCTATATGGCAGGCTCTGAAAAAGTGTCCCGACCTTTATGTTGCCAAGCCCCACTACGACAGATATATACGTTTCTCTCAGATGGCAACCAGAATCTACTCCGATTATTCCAATCTGATTGAGCCTTTCGGACTCGACGAATCATGGATAGATATTACGGGAAGTGTGAAGGATTTCCAAGAAGCCACAAAGGTTGCCAATGAAATCCGTATGAGGGTAAAAGAAGAGCTGGGAATAACCGTCAGCATAGGTGTGAGCTTCAATAAAATATTTGCAAAACTTGGAAGTGACCTGAAAAAGCCTGATGCTGTATCGGTAATCACGCCTGACAATTTCCGCGAGGTGGTCTTCCCTCTCCCAGCTGACTGTCTGCTCGGTGTGGGTAATGCCACAAAAAGGAAACTTAAAAATCTGGGTATAAATACCATTGGCGATATTGCTGACTGTCCCCGTGATATCCTTAGATTCAACTTCGGCAAAAACGGCGATACTCTTTACTCATTTGCAAACGGATATGACACCTCTACCGTCAAACCTTTGGGATATTCCAGTCTCCCCAAGTCCATCGGTAACTCCACTACCCCGTCCAGAAATATGGAAAATCTTGAGGACGTAAAAATAGTCCTCACCATACTGTGCGACAGCGTATGCCGCAGAGCCAGAGAACAAAACCTCATTGCAGGTACCGTATCGGTGAATATCCGCGACAAGGACCTTTTCATCATAAACAGACAAGCCAAACTAAATCGCCATACCAACTTAAACCGCGAAATCACCGCGGCAGCTATGTCTGTATTTGAGGGCAACTATGAATGGCGCAAGGCAATACGCAGCATCGGGGTTTCCTTGTCGGATTTCAGAAGTGGCGGTGAAGCGGAACAGACCTCTCTCTTTACAAATGAGGAAAAGCGTCAGGGTCTCTATGAACTTGACTGTTCCGTAGATTCGCTAAAAAAACGCTTTGGAAGTTACTGTGTACGAAGTGCTCTCATGCTTAAAGACAGGGAACTGTCATCCTTCTCCCCCAAAGAAGATAACATTGTACATCCTGTAGGATATTTTCACTAAAGGAGCAACATTATGAAAGAATATGTATCCGTTACCGCACGTTTCGACCCTGACGGGAACCTTCTGCCCGTTAAACTACACTGGAAAGACGGCAGAGTCTTTGATATAGACCGAATTCTGGACATAAGATACGCCGCCTCGCTGAAAGCGGGCGGCGCAGGTATTCGTTATCTGTGCAGAATAGCAGGACACGAACGTTATTTGTTTCTTGAAGATAACCGTTGGTTTGTGGACGGAAAATAACCTTTATCTGAAGTAAACGTAATAATCAGCCTGCTCAAGCATAATCTCTTCTACAACGCCTTCGGCTACAGAAACAATTTCTCCCGAAACAATTTTTCCGCTGTCGTAGTTCAGAGTAAGCTTTGAATCTTCACCCATCTCATAGGTACCTGCGGTTTTGCCGTTGCTGACACCTACGTTGAGGTCAAATCTCTCACCCTCAAATGCAAATGAACCGCCGTATGTTGTATAAGACGAGCCATAAACCTGAGAAAGATCTACCTCTGCGCCCTCAGCATCAACTGCCTTGTAAGGCTTGTATTCAGACTTGAAGGTTGCCTCATTCTTTGCCTCTGTAAGAGGAGCCGTTGTCACTTCATCTGAAGGTGCTGTTGCTGAAGTATCACCTGAAGGTAAAACATCAACCTCATTGGCGGTACAAGCTGCCATACAGATAAATACAACTGCAAAAGCTACAGCCAATACCATTGTGAAAATTTTTGACTCTTTGATTTTAATTTTTCTCATAATTAACACTCCTTATCAAGAATACTTTTGAGAACACTTCTTTTTATCATCTTGCCTTTATAAAAGACATAGTCGTCGTCATCACCCTTAAGTAATTCTGCAAGGTTATTATCGCTGTCAACAGTTTCTTCGGCTATGCTCTTTGCAATTTCGATATTCTTTTCTGCTACGGTAGTCTCTTCTGTATTACTGCTTACTTTTCCGATTACAGAAAGCATAAAAGGATATAGGAAATGACTCACCATCATAGCAACAGGTGACGGAATGAGAAGAAGTATCGCCGCAACTATATAGGCAGTAACCAGTACTGTAACAAGCTCAACGCCCAAAGTTCCTGCCAGATTGAAGAGAACAATTATGGGCATCAGTGCCACCATAAGATAGATAATGCTTGAAAAAAGTGCAAAGAAGTTTTGCTTTGCCTCACCAAGAATTGCAAGGGCGCTGTTCTTCAAGGCAGCAGAAAACTTCAGTTCAAAAGAGGGCACCATAAGAAAAGCGGAAAAGAAGAAGAATGCAAGTGCCACACATATAAGCACTGAAAACCCAAGAGGTATATAGAACACCCAACTCATACTCTGTGCAAAGCTCAGATATAGCACTAAACTGAAATAGCAGATTACCAAAGAAACATATAGCATAAATCCGAGTATAATGAATTTAAGCCAATTATCCTTTGCGGCTTTCAAAAAACGTCTGAACATTTTCTCAGGCTTTATCCCCTGAGAAAAATCCCTTGAAAGCACCACCACACCTGCAAAAAACGGAGCAGACAGCACAAAGGCAAAGGGGTAAACCACAGGTGACATATTCACAAAAATGTTAACAAGATACATCAGCGCAAAAGATATTCCCAAAGGCACCGCATACATCAGATTAACAAGGAATAATCTTCCTGCATTTTTACCAAGCTTATCAAGCAGGATTTCAAAACCCAGCTTTTTTCTTTCCCCCGTCATATTACACTTCCTAACCAAAGCAAGTAAAATTCGTCAAAACAGTTGAAGACTTGCTCTTTATAAACTTAATTAATTAAAGAACACCTTTGCAAACAAGGTCCACAAAAGCATATCGGCAACTGATGCTGCCGTTGCCAGAATGAGCATATAAAAACTTCTGATGGAGTAGCCTCTGAGAAACACCTTCAAAGGCTCCACACCCTCCTTGGAAAAGAACAGAAGTCCTGCGATTTTCAGGCTCATGGAGTGTGCCTGAGATGCCTCCAATATTAGTGCAAAGCAAAACAAGAACAGTCCCAAAAGCATTATGAGCAGATAAAATCCGAGACCCTTGAGTCCGTGATTAATTATCAGGAATCCCGCACAAAGACCTGTTCCGAAGCCTTTGAAAAGGACTACGATAAATATGCCGCAAGCTCCCCACGCGGTAAGTCCCAGAAGATAAACGGATAAAAGAAACAAAAAGTTGGATGCAAAGCTGGATGCAAAGGTCATATACATAGGCGCTGTGAGTCTTGCGCTCAGATTTGTTGTAAACAGAAAATCCAGCGATGACATCATCTGCTCCCCTGCTCTGTCCGCTTTGAGAGAACCCAGAAGCACACCCGATGCAAAAGAGACGACATAAAATGTGATTATTCCGTAACGCCTGAGAAATCCCCATAAATCAGGGCCGTATCTCTTGTGAGAGAGTGCTCCCCCTCTTCGTCTTATGGGTAAATTCAGTATCAAGCCTTTCATAAGCTTCCTCCTTAATCGGTTGTCCTTTTCGGTAAAGCTTATGATTCAGAAAATAAATTTATGCTTCTTTCGCGAGCTCGCCTGCGCGTCTGGTACAGGCATCCATTGCATCCCCTATAATCTTTTCAATATCGTTCTCATAGAACACGTTCAGAGCTTCGATGGTGGTACCACCCTTGGAGCTTACTTTTTTTATGAGGGTTTCAGGGGTATCACCTGAATTACGCAGCATTGCGGCACTACCCTCCATCGTTGCACAGACCAGATTCATTGCAACTTCAGGAGAAATACCCTGAGTCTCAGCATAGTCAACCATAGCCTTTGCAAAAAGATAGAAGTACGCAGGTGATGAGCCGTTGACGGAAATTACTGCATCCATTTTATCCTCAGTAAGGACTTCTACAACACCGCCTGTGGCAAACATAGCTTTAACAGCATCGAAAACATCTTCCTTCACGTTATCTGAAGGACAGAGTGCAGTCGCCCCTTTTGAGAGAAGCAATGGTGTGTTGGGCATTACTCTTACCACGGGACAGGAAATTCCAAGTCCGCGCCTCACAAAATCAATCGTAATACCTGCGGCGATGGAAACAAAAGTTTTGTTCTCATCTGCTACACCTTTCACGGTTTCGATAACCTCTGCGTAATTCTGAGGCTTAACAGCAAGTACGATTATATCGCTGTTTTTTGTCACGCACTTGGCACAACCTTCAATGGTTATTCCCTTTTCGGAGAAGGCTTCAAGTTTCTCCTTATCAGTATCAAAAAGATGAATATCCGAGGGTGCAAATCCTGTGGAAACTATGCCGCCGATTATGGCGGTTGCCATATTGCCGGCACCTATAAATCCGATTTTCATATATACCTCCGCATAGAGCGATTAAATGCTCTGCTTAAAACATTAAATATTAGTTGAAGAATTCACCGCACAGGTGAATCTGTATCCATAAATATTCTTGGAACCGTTACGGGTATATTCGCCATGGTAAAAGACATCAAGCTCATCAACTCTGCGGTAAAGGAGTCCCCATACGCAAGTGCTTCCTGCGTGGTGATACTGCATCATCAGTTTGTTGAACTCGTCCTTATTGACTCTGCCCAGTGAGTACTCTCCTGTCTCTACGAGCTTACCCTTGGTAACATAATCAGCATACACATAGCCTTCTGTACCCGACGATGTTTTGACGTGATACCAGCCGTTTGTGGATTCCTTCTCAATAAGCGTCAGGGCTGTGCCGTAAGAAAAGCTTCCGAGAATTTTTGAAGAAGTGGTAGGTGATTCTCTGAAATTCACATCGTTGGTGTTTATGTAAGCATCTGTGTCTTTGGCTGCAGAATCCTCTGTGTTGCCTGTTGCAAGAAACAGATCCCTGAAGTCAGTATCTGTAGAGAGGGCGTATGCGCCCAGATTATAAGAGAAGGAAAGTAATCCGTCAAACTGCTGTTGATTTCTGTTGAGCTTGTATTTATTGAGATAACTGTTCAGCTGTGATGTGTAGCCGTCCTCATTTACAGTCTGCACAAGATATGCGTAAGCCTCTCGCTTGGTCATATCGTTATAGAAGCTGTCCCCCAGATAAATAACCTTGCCATAGCCCAGAGTGGGAATGTTGTTGGCAATCTGGTCAAAATAGACGCTGGACGAGTAACCCTCAAACTGAGAAATAAGATTTATTACCTCATCGGTAGCACGTCTGTCTTCCTTTGTTTCTGTATTCTTATCGGCGGTTTTGCGGATAAATATGGAAGTCACAGCGTCATTGCATCCTGATGAACAGGTCTTCCATTTTCCGTCGCTACCCTTTGCATAAGCCACTACCTTGTGAGTTCCCGAAACCGAAACAGAGGTTGTACCGCTGAAAACGTAGGTATTGCCGTCGGTGATTTTATCAGTCGCCATTACGGTTTTTGTTTCGGAACCAACAGTTACCTCGAACTTCACTTCCGTGCGTTCCTTATCGGTTACGGCATAGAGAGTTATTGTCTCCGATGCCGCTGCTGTGTTGGGTGTAGAATAAGCAAATCTTATGGGTTCGGCATCTTTGACAGTAACGAGGCAGGTCTTTTTGCCTAGTGAGTTATACGCGGAAATAACTGCTTTACCCGGGGATTTTGCCGTGATAAATCTGTTTTCAACCTCTGCAACAGAGGCATCAGAGCTTGACCATTTAACATAATCAAGAGACGATGCTCCGTTATAATACGTCTTGCCCACAGTTACTGTGGCAGATGATTTTTTTATAGTTACATTACTTGTTGCACTCGTAACAGTAACCACACACTCTGCGGTTTTGCCCCCTGCGGTGGCAGTAACAGTTGCAACGCCTTTGGATTTTGCTGTAATAATTGAACCACTGACAGTAACCACGGAGGTATCAGAACTTTTGAGTGTCACTTCCCTATCGGCATTAAGCACCTCATGAGTGCCTGCTTCCATAGTAAGTTTCGTTGCTGAAAGCTCAATTTCCTCCTCGGGGTCTGTAGGCTCAGTGGGGGTTGTGGGTACATCGGGAGCCTCGTTTACTTTGACATTGCAAGCAAGTTCCTCTCCGTCAGGAAGTGTAACTGTTATTATCGCTTCACCCTGAGAAACAGCCTTTATCGTACCCACAGAAGATACGGTTGCAACGGATGTGTCGGAAGATTTAAACTGAGCTGTACTTTGCAGAGTGTTACCATCCGCTACAAGAACAGCCAGAGTATGTATGGTGCCCTCATCCAGTGTTATTTTTTTCTCGGAGAGCTCTGCTTTCAACTCCACGTGTGAATCGGCAGGCTCATATCGTCCGTCGGTGATATCCTCAAGGCGGGAGGACTCAAACCAATCGGGAGTAACCACACTTAATGTTATCAGCACAATCTCCAGAGAAGTATAACTTCTGTATACATAACCCTCGGTACCGTTCACATTGACCTTCACCCAGAGTTCCTTGCTGTTATCCACAACCTTGAAGGCGGTATTGGAGGAAAGCACAGAGATGCTCTCGTATTCTGTAGATGGACCTTTTCTGAAATTGACATCGTCGGTGGTAACTCCTCTGAATTCCGCAGAGGAAGTATCGGAAAGCTGAAGATAGTCCACAGAGCAATAACCTTTTGTTCCGTCGTTTCTGGACACATAAGCCCACCCGTCCGAGGTATTTCCAAGGAGAGTGAGTTTCTCAGAAACCGCAAGAGTTGTGATTATATTATCGTCAGCAATCTTCTTTGATGAACGCAGACGCACAGCATCCGTAGTCATCACCTCGGCTGAAGCCGCCCCGACGGACATTCCCGATATAGTAAGAGAACTCAGGACCATTAAAACGGCAAGAAATACAGATACAAAACGAAAACGTGATGATTTCAAAGAAGTCACCTCCTGTACAAGTCAGATTAAATCTATTATATTATAACACATTATTACAATATGTTCAAATCATAATTTTTGTTATTTATGAATTTTCAGCAGTTTACGCCATTTTTCCATATAAAGCATAATTATTCTGGTGACGCTAAAATCGTACAGAATAAAAATCAGATTTCCTGCCAGAAGGAACACCCAAGGAAGATACATACCAAAAATTACAAAACTCTCTTTAGGTATCATCAGCACGGATATACTGATATAAAAAGCAATAATCATCAACACGTTAAATATGCAGTACTTGACAATATACTGAAGCCACACCTTGCCAATGCGTTCAACGAGCCCTTTCAGTATTGGATACAAGCCGAAGAATGCGGCATAATAAAGCACCGCTTCCTTGTCCCCTGACAAAAGAAATGAAAGCACCGACACCACCGCATACACAGAAAATGCCGCAGGATATCCTGCTTCAATAACAACAAAGCACAGAAGCATTCCCACCAAACACGGAGCGGCATATGTCCCCACGGGAATTACCGACGTAAGGAACATAAGTGCTACCGACAAAGCGGCTATTATGGACGAAAAAGCCAGTTTTAGAGTTTTATTCATCTCATTCTCCTCAACAGCAGGGTATGCAATCTCCGCCCATACACTCACAGCAGGTATCCAAACAGCAGATAGCTGTGCAGATATCGCAGGTTGAGCATTCGGAATTGTGATGCACTCTGCGATATTCGGGTGAAGAATATGTGCGTTGCTTATTCATTCTATCAAATACGCCTCTGAACTCCTGATTCTGAGGCTCCATCTCACAGGCTATGCGGAAGTAATTATACGCCTGGTCGGTCCAACCCCTGCGATAGTAAATCATACCGTAGAGAAAATACCACTCTCCCCTGCGGTTATCGACAGGGACACCCTTTAAGATACTCTCGGCATCATAGAGTCTGCCGTTTTTGATGTGTTCTCTCACCTCAGGGTAGCTTGTATATGTGTATCCATTTGCACTACCTCCGCTATAATAGCTTCCTGACCGAGAATAACTGCTTTGTGAAGACTCTGAAGAATAACTTCTGCCTTCCTTACGCATTTTCTGAATCTCATCATAAGCCTCGTTGATTTCCTTCATTTTCTCGGTAGCGAGGTCTTTGAGAGGGCTGTCCTCATAATTATCGGGATGGTATTTCTTTGCAAGCTCCCTGTATGCATTTTTTATTTCTTTTTCATCGGCATTTTCTTTCACACCGAGGATAGTATAGGGATTTTTGTTCATCTTTTCTTTCCTTTCTCAGGATAGATTATATTCTGCTGTCTGACACTCAGCCCAAGGAGAATTATATTATCAAGTATCTCACCGAAGTGTCTGAAAGTGAGCAATCTATGCGCGGACGTAAGCAGGCACAGAGACTGGCGCATGAGTGCGTCTGCATGGCTGAGGGCTTCTTCCTTTTTTTCCGACACATTCTCCCTTAACGGATTGAAACGTTTCTTCTTGACGTCTTTTTCGAAATCGTCTGCGGCATCTGCAAGATATATCCATCTCCCCAGATGATATCCCAGTTCACGGTAAATCCGCTTCTCGTTATCATCCTTTGCATCCAGAGCAAAAACCTCTGCGAGAAAATGAGCTGTGGGTTCTGCACATTCATCCAGAGATAGTTTTCTCTGTTCTGCACTTTTCTGCGATGTGTACATATTTTCACACAACTCCCTGTATGCGGGATATTTTCGGGAGGCTTTTTTGTTAATAACAGAAAAGAACGGCAGTGAAAGATACAGAGGAATTTTAGCAAAAGCATTGCTGTCATCAATACTGTCACGCAATTTATAATAAGAGGTTATAACCGTAAGTGCCGACGCCTTGCTGAGAACTTCGTGCGTATTATCACCGCAGAGATAATTACAGGTCTTGGCGGGATTGAAACGGCATCTGCCGCGTTTAGTACAGAGGGCACATTCTTCACCCGAAAGGAGAAGCAAAGAAAAATAGGTCATATCATAGCTTAAAAGAAATCTTGAGAGAAAGGTATATTCTTTACCAAGCACCTTGCAGAGGCTGCAATAAACCGCTCTGTAACTCTCATAGTCTTTGACTTTAAGTTCACCCTTATCGATATTGATATAACCGAACATTTTCTCTCTCCTTTCTGAGGCAGTTATGCTATGCAATATACATCTTGATAAATAAAAAGTAATAAGTTATAATCTAATAAAACAATCTGTGGAGTAACAATATGAATGTCTATGATTTTGATAAAACAATATACAAAAATGACAGCACAGCGGATTTTTATTTCTATTCCCTAATCCGTCACCCGAAGGTAATACTGTATCTACCCGCACTGACTCTGGGATATGCGAAATTCTACATCTTCAAAAAAGGTACAAAAACCGCTTTCAAAGAAAAGGTAATGAAGTTCGCTTCCTGCACCGATTTGGAAAAGGATGTCCTTAACTTCTGGAAAGGACACAAGCATCTGATTAAAGATTACTATTTAAATCAGCAGAAAGAAGACGATGTGATTATCTCGGCATCTCCTGAATTTCTCCTCAGACCTATCTGTGACGAACTGGGGATAAAACATCTTATCTGCTCCAGAGTTAATCCAAATACAGGTAAATTCACGGGACTCAACTGTCACGGCAAAGAAAAAGTAGCAAGATTTGAGGAGCTCTTTTCAAGAGATTCCGTTGATGAATTCTATTCCGACAGTTTAAGCGATACCCCCATGGCAGAACTCGCCAAAAAGGCCTTTATGGTAAAAGGAGACAAGATTACCGACTGGCCATTCTGATACCACAGATACACAGCAACCCCATCCGAACTCAAATCGGATGGGGTTATTATTATTTATTCTGAACGGAGTGCAGTAACAGGGTCCATATTTGCCGCTTTTTTAGAGGGAATAAGTCCACCGATTACCGTGAGAATTGCGCTGAGGATTACAAGAATAATACCTCCTGCCAAGGGCAATGCCGCATTGATAGCGGTGCTGCCAACAAGGGCGTGGATTACCATATTGCCGGGAATAAGCAGAAGCAATGTGGTACCGATACCGATAAGTCCTGCACAGAATCCCACAATGAGAGCCTCCGAAATGAAGACCTGGGAAATATTGCTCTTGGATGCACCCATAGCTCTGAGTATACCGATTTCCTTGGTTCTCTCCAGTACTGAAATGTAGGTGATAATTCCTATCATTATTGAGGAAACTACAAGAGATACACTTACAAATGCTATAAGCACATAAGAAATGATGTTGATAATTGTTGTGATTGAGGACATCAGAAGACCTACATAGTCAGTATAAGTAATCCGGTCTTCCTCATCGGCAGTTTCGTTATACTTTTTAATACATTCGGAGATGCCGTCCTTATCCTCAAAGCTGTCTGTATATATGCTGATTGATGAGGGTGCATCAAGAGAAACTACACCAAAGGCTGACATATTGTCATCATACTCACCTGTAGAGATGTAGCGGTCGTAGATGTTAAGAAGAACATCATCCTCGGGATTCTGCATATAGCCGTCGAACATTGCGGCAAGCTCTGTTTCGCCCATAAGCGCCATCTGAGCTGCAGCTTCAGGGTTATTCATATACATCATACTCATCATATCGCGACACATCTTTGCCTTATCGGATACGCCGAGAGATGCGATATACTGCTTTGCATCTTCGATTCTTTCTGCATCGTCAGAAGGAGCAAATCTGAGTCCGTTAAGAACATTGATACTCTCATCTGCTTTCTGTGCCTTAACTACTTCACTTTCATTTGTGTAGTCAATGAGGTAATTTGTGAGCCCGCGTGTATATCCAAGGCTTGCGGTAATTGTCAGGTTATCGGCATCCTCCTTGGGTCTTATGATAGCGGATATCTTAAGTTTATCCGCAGAATCCACAAGGTCTTCCAGTTTCTTTTCATCGTTGCCGATGTAACTAAAGGTACCGTCTTCGTTCTCTTCGTAGAAATCACAGGCAGGAATCATGCTGAATTCTTTATCCAGAATCTCGTCATAAGAAAAGGTCTCTGTGTCTACCTTGACAACCTCGCCTTCATCCACTTTAGTCATAATTTCCTCATAGTCCTTACTGGGAAGCATTCCAAGCTCATAGAGTACGGTTATGGGAATCTCATTCTTTTCATTGATAACAAAGACCACTTCATTATACTCTGAAGGCCATTCGCCGCAGATGAGGTCATAGTTATCGGTGATGATACCGCTGATACCCTCACCATCCTGTGAAGGCAGAAGTTCATCGAAATTGGTCTGAGCATACATAGCCATCATGGGATTATCCATAGACATTCCCATTTCGCCATACATTTCGAGTTCCGTGTTCATCGCCTGATTAGTCTTTGTGGAATAAAGATTACTTCCGTCAGCATTGATAAGCACGCCGTCCGGGTCGTAGGAAAAAGCAGAGAACGCTGTCTTGTAAGAATATACAACACCGTGTTCACCTATGTACTGATGAATCTCGCTATCCTTGTTGTCGAGATACTTTTTGAAATCAGTGAGATTGTTCTCGGTAAAACTTGTCATTACCGTTGATTCAAGCTCAATGGCAGTACCATCAGAGTAGACGGCATCTCTGTCATGGTCAATTTCGTCAAAGGATGCCGCATTCTGTGAGAGAGCAATAAAAGCCGAGAGGTCCATAGTCTGCCCCTCAAGGAGAATAGGATAGGAAGCCATCGTGTCCTTCTGGATATCATCAATATAATTATTGACACCTGTGGAAAGTGACAGAATAAGAGCGATGCCGATAATACCGATGGAGCCCGCAAAGGATGTGAGGAAGGTTCTGCCCTTCTTAGTAAGCAAGTTATTAAAACTCAGAGAAAGTGCAGTCAGAGGAGACATTGAGGATTTGCCCATGTTCTTGTGTACTGCCTCTTTTTCCTGTGTTTCTTCACCTTCACAGGGGTTTGAGTCCCCTACTATCTTACCATCCTTAATATTGACAATTCGGTTGGCGTATTCTTCGGCAAGTTCAGGATTATGGGTTACCATAACAACAAGTCTGTCCTGTGCAACCTCACGAAGAAGTTCCATAACCTGAATGCTTGTCTCGCTGTCCAGAGCACCCGTAGGCTCGTCAGCAAGGAGAATGTCGGGATTATTCACAAGTGCACGGGCTATGGCAACTCTCTGCATCTGTCCACCCGAGAGCTGATTGGGGCGCTTGTGGACGTGTTCACCGAGACCTACTTTACAAAGAGCGTCTTTAGCTCTTGCACGTCTTTCTTTGCGCTTGATACCCGAAATAGTAAGAGCCAGCTCAACATTGGAAAGAATAGACTGATGCTCAATAAGATTGTAACTCTGGAACACAAAGCCGATGGTGTGATTGCGGTAGGAATCCCAGTCGCGGCTCTTATATTTCTTTGTGGAAATGTTATTAATAATCAGGTCACCGCTGTCATATCTGTCAAGTCCGCCTATAATGTTCAGGAGAGTAGTCTTGCCTGATCCTGAAGGACCCAATACTGCAACAAACTCATTATCTCTGAGATTAAGGCTGACGCCGTCCAGAGCTTTCTGAACAAACTCGCCTGTAACATATCGCTTACTTATGTTTTTAATCTGAAGCATATTAAACCTCCTTGGTATATAATAAAAATTATATACTCCTACAAAAAACTTTGATAAACAAATTAACATAATTATTTTAATAAAATGTAAACAATTTCCTTTGTAAACATTATAACATCAACGCTTTAAAACCTCAATGATTTCGGGAAAAATACAGCGAATACACCAAATTTTCACAATAATCGGTCTGAGTTTTTTAAAGAAAAAAAGAGGACAGGATTATCTCCTGTCCTCCAATATATTTTTCAGTATTTACAGCATCCGCAGGAACCGTCTCCGGAGGAATCACATACATTGGGCGGGAAAAATTCGTTTGTCGGGAATTCAAGTCTTGAAAAAACTTCGCAGGGGTTATCTGATGAATTGCGACATTCTTTCTCAGGAATGCAAAAATCATAGGAAGGTATCAGCATCTGAACATTACGCTCAATCTGAACAATGGAGAATACGCCCAAAGTCACAGTAACGGCTCGCTGTGCAGAAGGAATAAACTCGCCGCCGTAGCAGTGGCAGATTTTCACAGGGATCCTGCAGGGCAGATTGCACGAATTGCCGAGGTCGCAAAGTTTTGCAGAAAGTGCAATGGGCTTTGCCACCTGAACAGAAACCTTGGGGAGATTCTTTCGGGGAGAATTTTGTATGTCTATTTCATCGGGGCTGAAGCAAGCAGTAAACACCTTAACCGAGCCTTCACTGCCGAAAAGAATAACTTTTTTGTTAAAGACAGACAGACCGTTAACAACGGTGGGATTCCCCCCGGGAGTGGTGAACACATCAAGACTTATGTCAAAGAAGTAGGTCATATCCACGGAATAGAAGCCTTTATGAAAAGGCACCGGTTCAAGATCCGTCATAACGGAAATAACGTCTGCATCCTTGATACGTACACTTACAGCTGTGTCGATAATACTCTGGACCGCATCTGTAAAATACACCCTCACATCAGAGAGACAATCCTTGTCGCCGCAACTGTCATATACTCTCAACGCATCTATACACACTGCCTGAGAATTTTGTGTTTCGGGATTTGCCGCAGATGTATTGCAGTCGGCGGCATTTGTGAATTCTGCCATATAACTACCTCCAAATATAGTATAAAAGCACCTTGTACCGCGGGCATCTGTATACCATCTGCGGATACCCTCATAGCGGACACAATGAGTCGGCTTACTGATATATTATGGCAGTTGGCGGAATATGTGAAAAAAAGCTCCCGATATACAGGAGCTTTTAATTCTTTAAATTTTTTCCATTTTGCAGAAATTCGCCATGAGGGTCTTTGTACCGACTTTGTCAAAGGAAACCTCAAGCATAATATCACTGCCCATAGGCTTGGCACTTATTATCATACCAACACCGAAAACCTTATGCATAACCTTGTCCCCCACCGCATAGGAAGCAGAAGAATTTGCCGCAGGTTTGGGACGCTTCTGGGTAAAGGCAAAGGGGTCGAAGTGTTTGGTCTCGGTTGAAGCAACACCCACGCTGACACTTTGCTTCTTGATATTGTCCTTCTTCTCCAGATACTCGTCGGATATCTCCTCGCAGAAACGGGAAATCATATTATGCTGGGTTGAACCGAAGAGCATTCTGCTCTGGGCATGGAGAAGATGAAGTTTTTTCTTTGCTCTGGTTATAGCAACGTAAGCTAGTCTGTGCTCCTCGTTGAGAGCATCAGGCTCGTATGCTGACTGATATGACGGGAATATTCCCTCTTCCATTCCCACAACAAATACCACAGGGAACTCAAGACCTTTGGAGCTGTGCATTGTCATCATAGTGACAGAGTCAGCACTTGAATCGTAGTTGTCAATATCGGTCTGCAGAGAAATTTCTTCCAAAAATGCGGAGAGAGATGCCTCCTCACCGTAGTCTTCCTCAAACTTCACGATATTTGACATAAGTTCATCTACGTTATCGATTCGCTCGTCTGCGTTTTCCTTCTCTGCTTTGAGGTAATTCTTATAGTTGGTATGCTCAAGAACAAGGTCATAAATTTCTCCAAGAGAATAATCTCCCGATTCGGCGGCTTCACGCAGGCCTTCTATCATACCGTAAAACTCCAAAAGTTTGGCAGCAGCTCTGGATAAATCAGGAAATTCCTTCGCATCTCGGATGACATCGTACATACTGAGAGAAAGCGCGGATGCTATAGATGCAATCTTCGCTATGGTTGTATCACCTATAGCACGTCTGGGTTTATTAATAATTCGGGTCAGACGAACATCGTCTCTTGGGTTGTTGATAATCTGCAGATATGAGAGCATATCCTTGATTTCCTCACGGTCAAGGAATCGGTGGCCGCCGATGATTCTGTGGGGAATACCTGAACGGGTCAGGGCACTTTCCACCGCATTTGACTGGGCATTCATTCTGTAAAGCACCGCAAAATCTGAGAAGTTCATCCCCCCTGCTACGCCTTCAAGAATGCTCTTGGCTATATACATTGCCTCGTCTCTCTCATCGGTTGCAGTATAGAGAGTTATCTTATCACCCTCGGCATTCTGTGTCCAGAGAGTTTTGCCTTTTCTCTGCTTATTATTGACAATAACATCATTTGCCGCGGCAAGAATATTCTTGGTACTTCTGTAATTCTGCTCCAAGCGGATAACCCTAGCATTCTCGAAGGTGTGCTCAAAGGAGAGAATGTTCTCAATAGTTGCACCGCGGAATCGGTAAATGCTCTGGTCGTCGTCACCCACAACGCAAAGGTTGCGGCTCTTTGCCGCCAGCATACTTACAAATTTATACTGCACACGGTTGGTATCCTGATACTCGTCAACCATTATGTATCTGAACTGATTCTGATAAAGCTCCAGCACATCGGGACAACTCTCAAAGAGACGGACAGTATTGAGGAGCATATCGTCAAAATCCATTGCATTTGAAGAACGAAGCTGCTCCTGATACTTCTTGTACGCCTTGGCGATGCTCACCTTTCTGGGGTCAAATCCCGCTTCTGATGCCAGGTCTTCGGGAGTTTTCATCTCATCCTTTGCCTGGGAAATAGCGGAAAGCACCGAGCGATGAGGCAATATTTTCTCGTCAATGGACATTGACTTCAGTATATCCTTCATCACCTTTCGCTGGTCATCGGTGTCATAAATGGTAAAGTGTGCATCATATCCGATTCTGTCACCGAAACGGCGGAGAATTCTGGAACAAACCGAGTGGAATGTAGCCGCCCATATATCGGCACCGCCATCGGGTACATTAAGGCAAATACGCTCTTTAAGCTCCGCGGCGGCTTTGTTGGTAAAGGTAATTGCAAGAATCTGCCAAGGCTTTGCATAGCCGCACTGGAGTATGTATGCGATACGGTTGACAAGCACGGTGGTCTTACCCGAGCCAGCACCTGCAAGAATAAGCAGAGGTCCCTCTGTATGGAAGACTGCCTGCTGCTGCATATCGTTCATTTTTCTGTAGTTACTTCTTATTGCTTCAATATCCATATCCGATACCTGTTCTTTCAAAAAATGCATTCATATTCTATCACAAATATAAAAAAGCCGCAACACCGTAGGAGAATTATCCCGTAGGTTGCGGCTTAAAATTTATCATAGAAAAAAATCAGAAGAATGACTTGTAAAGCTCGTTAATCACATCATCCTTGTCGCTCATAATCAGGGTGACAAAATTATTTTCTCTCTCCACGGAGCACTCATTGACAACAGCCAGAAGCTCTGCAGAGTAGCTGGCACACAGGTCGCGCTGGGAGTTATAACGTACTTCAAGAGCATCATATACACGCAGAGCGGCTTCCTCATCCACAGCTTCCACAAGGATAATCTCGGTGATATCCTCGGCGGAATTGCGGGTGGTCTCCGCGGCAAACTGCTTTACATCATCGGGAGAAATCTGATAGAAAAGCTCAAGAGAATCGGTGTCTTCAATAGCCTTCATCTCATCGGCAAAGCCGAATTCCGCATTGATGGCTTCAAGCACTTCCGTGAGCACAACTTCCTTTTTCGGCTCATCGGTAACGGGTACTCCATCCACACCGCAGGCGCAGAGTGAAGTCACCATAAAAACGCCCATCAATAGCGCAAGAATATTTCTGAATTTCATCAAACCACTCCTTACATAATGTTCTGACAACATTATAAAATCCCCGACAAAAAAAGTCAAATTTCACTTTTGTAATAATAAACACATGAAATTAATATATAAAACAAATCAAATTATACACATATCAATTACCCCTTCGGGGAATGTCTCAAAATAAACAGATGTAAAAATCTCTGCTTCTTCAGTTTCAAAATTCCATTTTGTTATATAGTAATAAGACGGATCACCCAAGAATCCCACCTCAAAATAGCTGACAAAATATATATTTCCATTCTGCTCATACACATTATCAGCACCAAAAAGCAACGATAAAAGCCCATAGGCTTTTTTGATTTTCTTTCCTTCTTCAAAAGTATTCAGAACCGATGCATCTATTCTTTTTGTAACACCTGTTTCATTATGAGTAATTTCAATGTAATGATTACTTCCGTTAGGTACTTTGTACGAATAATCCTTAGATCTGTTGTTGTCTATAGAACGATTATACATTCTATTGGTTTCATCCTGACTTTCTTCAACTGTAATCTCGTGTGTATCGACATTCCAAAAGTAATTAATAGAATCAGGTTCCTCTGTTTCACCAACACGCAATTTGATTCCAAAGCAGCGGTCAACAAAAAACACATAGTTTCTGCTAATATGAGATGGTAGTGTTTCTTCACCAAGCAATACAGGTTCTAAATCATCATAGGATGTAAACAAGAAATTAACTTCGGTGTCGCTGTCAAATGTAACCGAATAAAATCCGTCTTTATCTAAATAAACAATATTGCATATTTTGCCGTCATACTTCAATTCATTCACATCATAATGATTATCGCCCACAACAAGCTCAAAATATGTAAGCAGTGCAAAATTTTTATTATTATCAAAGGAATCAAACATTGAGATTATTTCTTCCTGCTCCGATTCGGAATAATAGCAAGCCGACATGGAAAATGCAAGAATCAGACAAAGAATTGACGCAACCAGTTTCTTCATAATTTACCCTCCTTTTATTATTTACCTTCAGTTTAATTATATCATCTGAAAATCTGAAGTTCAATACACATATCGCATCAGCCAAAGCAAAAACTAAAAGCCAAGTCGGGCGACTTGGCTTTTTTGATTAATACTGATTTTTCATCAGGGTTACAAGCACTTCTACCATTTTTTCCATAGAGTTAATGGGAATAAACTCGTGGATGCCGTGAAAGTTGGCGCCGCCTGTGGAAAGGTTGGGACAAGGAAGTCCCTCGAAGGAAAGTTTGGCACCGTCGGTACCTCCTCGTATGGGGACAATAATCGGTTCAACATCCGCCATTTTCATTGCGCTTGCCGCATTATCAATGATGTGCATAAAGGGAGTTATCTTATCCTTCATATTGTAGTAGCTGTCCTCTATCTCAGCCTCAAAGGTGCCCTCACCATAGACGCTGTTGAGATATTCGGTGAGATTTGCCACAAACTCCTTGCGCTCCTCAAATTTCTCCATAGAATGGTCACGGATAATATAGGTAAGCTTTGCCTCGGTTTCGTCACCTTCCATTGCACAAAGGTGATAGAATCCCTCGTAGCCTTCGGTATGCGCAGGAGTTTCTGCTTTGGGCAGCATAGAGATAAATTCTGCGGCAAGAAGACTTGCATTCTTCATCTTATTCTTGGCACTACCCGGGTGGATGTTGACTCCGTGCACAGTAATTATCGTGGAAGCCCCATTGAAATTCTCGTACTCTATTTCCCCAAGCTCGCCACCGTCTACGGTATAAGCCCAGTCACAGGCAAATTTCTCAACATCGAATCTGTCGGCGCCTCTGCCTATCTCTTCATCGGGAGTGATGCACACTGCGATTCTGCCGTGAGTAATCTCGGGATGAGTTATCAGATATTCGCATGCTGTGAAAATCTCGGCAATACCTGCCTTATCATCAGCACCCAGCAAAGTTGTACCATCGGTAGTTATGATATCGCTGCCCTTGTACTTCTCAAGAAAGGGAAAATCCTTGAGCGGGATGCTGACATTTCATTAAGCTTGATATCCCCGCCCTGATAATTCACAATCCTCGGCTTGATATCATCACCTTTGACGGCATTGCTGGTATCCATGTGTGCCACAAAGCCGATAGAGGGATCACACTCTCTGCCGGGTGTAGCTTCAATGAAGCCGTAGACATAGCCATCCTTGTCAAGTTCCACGTCGGTAAGACCTATACTTTTAAGCTCCTCTGCAAGATATCTGCCCAGCTCCAGCTGACAATCTGTCGAAGGACAGGTATCGGAATTCTCATCGGAATTAGTACCGAAGGAAACATATTTCAGAAATCTATCGCTGACATTCATTTCATATTCCTCGCTTTTGATTTATTAATATAATTGTATCAAATAGCTTATGGTTTGTAAACAGAAAGAATATAGCATCAAGGTTCGAGCCCCAGAACATATTTATAATAAAAAACAAGAGCATCTAAAAAGACACTCTTGTTTTCTATGGTGGGAACAACAGGGCAAAGCCTTGCGATGCAAGTCTTTCACCCTTGGCGACCCAATGCATACGCATTTGGTACCCGCCTGCGGGCTCCACAGCTAAAAACAGTCCACAGGACTGTTTTCTTAACGCTGTTCACCTTCTCAAGGTTCGAGCCCCAGAACATATTTATAATAAAAAACAAGAGCATCTAAAAAGACACTCTTGTTTTCTATGGTGGGAACAACAGGGCAAAGCCTTGC
>JAFQNJ010000042.1 GCA_017395925.1 Ruminococcus sp.
CAAGTGGGAGCTACTGCTTCATCTACAACAGGTGTGTGACCTGTAGCGTGAACTACTTCCTGTGCAACGATAGTCTCGCCGCATACGGAGCAGTGTGAACCCTCGGTAAGACCTGTTTCGGTACAAGTGGGGGCTACTGCTTCATCTACAACAGGTGTGTGACCTGTAGCGGGAACTACTTCCTGCGCAACGATTGTCTCGCCGCATACGGAGCAGTGTGAACCCTCGGTAAGACCTGTAGCGGTACAAGTGGGAGCTACTGCTTCATCTACAACAGGTGTGTGACCTGTAGCAGGAACTACTTCCTGAGCAACGATTGTCTCGCCGCATACGGAGCAGTGTGAACCCTCAGTAAGACCTGTCTCGGTACAGGTAGGAGCTACTGCTTCATCTACAACAGGTGTGTGACCTGTTGCGGGTGCAAGCTCTTCTCCACATACTGTACAAGTCTGTGCATTGTTACAATCGGCTGCTGCGCCGGGTGTGTGTCCTGCAGCGGGAACTACTTCCTGTGCAACGATAGTCTCGCCGCATACGGAGCAGTGTGAGCCCTCGGTAAGACCTGTCTCGGTACAAGTGGGGGCTACTGCTTCATCTACAACAGGTGTGTGACCTGTGGAAGGTGCAAGCTCTTCTCCACATACTGTACAGGTCTGTGCATTATTACAATCGGCTGCTGCGCCGGGTGTGTGGCCTGTAGCGGGAATTACTTCTGTGTATGTGTCACCGCAGGTACAGGTATAAGTCTTGAGACCCTCTGACTCACAGCCTGCAGGTGTTGTGATAGTTTCTGTGTAGGAATGTTCGCCTGTACACTCCTTAATCCAGACACCGTTAGTATATGTATAAATACCGGCTGTGCCTGCTGTCTCAGTATAGGTGCCATCTGCATTCTTGAGTTTTGCAGAGGTAAGGGGAATCTGAGCGTATGTTGTATTAGCGGTATCCTGAGCCTGAATCATCTGATATGTTAAAGTCTCAGAACCGGGATTAATTGTACCTACGCCTGTACCTGTGCTGTATACATTGGCACCGCCTGCAGTTGTATATACATAACCCGCACTTGCGTCGAATGTACCGTCAACTCTGATGGTTGCATCGACAAGGTCAGCGTTTGTACGAGTGTGTGTTCTGCTGGGAGAGTATCCTGCAGGAATGAAAGGCTTGTTTGCAGGGCTTGTATATCCACCCCACTGGTCTGCGTCATAAGCGTATACATTGTAACCGCTTCCAACGACACAGGTTGCGCCATTGTCAACGTTGATAACAGAACCGGGAAGAAGTGAAATATCCTGGTTAAGATTAATGTTGCTTCCACTCTTAACATTAACAGTAATGTTGTTTGTAACAGGAAGCTCATAATCCTTTGAATTGATTGAACTTGTACCAACTTTCATCTCAATAGATGAAACAGTCATATTACCATTAAGATCAATGATAAGTCTGTCGGTACTGCCGTCATAGCGCTTTACAACGTTACCTGATGTAAGGTTGAACATTGCTCCGCTGGAAGCAAAGAATGCAACTGCAGAGCCAAAATCAGCACTTGACATATATACAGTTGTGTAGCTGTATTCGGTTGCGCCGTATTCAATAGTCATAGGAACTTCAACATTCTGTACATAGTACTGAGAAAGCGGGAATACGCCGTTGTCCATATCGGTTGACTGTGTACCGCCGCGGAAGTCAGTAATCTGGAAGTTCTCATAAACGGTACCGCCGCTCTTTACAGTAACAGAACCGTTACCGTAAATATATCCGTAAGCATAAAGAGTACCACCGTTATTAACGGTAATTGTACTGTTATTCTCCATCTTTACAAAACTTACGGGACCGGTAGGTGAACCACCGTGATTTCTGGAACCCTGTGCATAGGTATGCTTACAGGAAAGGCTCATCGCACCGTTTACGATGAGGTTTGCACCCTCTGCCATTGTAAGTTTACGGAACTCTGTAGGAGCTGCCCAAACGCCACCCTGATTAGGGTTAGGGTCCTCAATACCTACTGCCTGGGTTGTGTATAGAGTATTGGCGTTGTCAAAGGGAATCAGCAGAGTAACTCCGGCAGGAATTGTATAGGTGCCTGCAGGAAGTGTACCGGTGTTTGCAAGAACGATAGTCTTGCTTGATGATGTGAGGGCTACACTAGCTGCAGCATTGAGGTCATCAAAAATATGAGTAGTGCCTACTGTGTAGTAGTAAAGCTTACCCAAGCCGAGAAGACCGGAGCTCTGTGACTTCTGGGCTGCAGGACCAAGATAGAAGTGAGGTGCGGAATTTGCACCGATAAATACAGCTTTTACTGTTACGTCAGCGGTAGGCTTCAGGGAGTAGGTTGCTGCTGTTGAGAGAATACGGCCGGTCTCAGCATCTGCCCATCCCAGGAAAGTGGCTCCTGTCACAGGTGTTGCAACAAGTGAAATACCATCAGCAAGGCTTGCTTCTACCTGTGCACCTGACTCAACTGCACTTCCGCCTGCTGTTACACTACCGTAGGTGCTGTCGTAATCTACAGTTACCATAGATGACGCAGCGGCAGTTGTGAGACTGACATTGCTCATCGTAAGTGTTACGGTTGTGTTGCTCAGACCACTGTTTGAAGTAATCACAAGGACAACCGATGCACCGGGGTCAAGTGTTGCAGTATAAGTACCGGAAGTTGCAGCACTGGCTCCATCAATAGTAAACGCACTGCTTGCTGTTACAGTATAGTCAAAAGAAAGAGCCGAAACATCTGCAGTCTCGTTGACGATGGTAATTGTGCTGGATTTTTTACCAAACAATGAGCCCTTTGCAGTTGCGGTAACTGTACTGCCGGATACAGTAATTGTGTTTGCTGTATCGGTAAGGGACAATTTACCGTCAAGGAAATCAACTGTGGTGAGCAGCATAATGGGGGGATTTACCATCTGATACAGGGTATCATAGACATATCCGAAGGTCTCTGTGCTTTCATACTCCAAGAGTATGGCGAATTCAGCTTCACTCATAGTCTCGATAACGCCTACGAGTTCTTCCGACTCAAGCCATAAGTTCCACAGAGTGTCACCATCAAGTGCCACAAGGGCATTGAAGGTCTCTTCCTCAGACAGAACAGTCTTGCCGAGATACTCGGTCAGCAATGCGTCCATCTGAGCCTTCACCTGCTCTAAAAGCTCGGTGTCGACAACGGTCTCTGAAAGAGCCGCGTCAGTGTTCTCTGCAACTTCAGTTGTATGCTCATGCTCTGCCGCAAAAACACTGACGGGTATCATTGTGACAACCATCATCAGAACAAGCAAAACAGCCAGAAGTTGCTTTGAAAGTTTCGTGAACATTTTTCATCCTCCAATTCTATAATTTATATAAAACAACGCTCGTTGTTACAAAGCCGCTCTTCGTAAGGTCTGAGCATTATATCCTTCCATAATTACTGAGAAACGGGATCTGAGGCTGAATCCGTAAGACTGCGGTCTTCTTTTTCTTTCTTCGGTATAAATGCCAGCGCAATAATAAAAGAGATCATATAGACCGAGTCAACTCTCAATGAAGTGTTGTAGAAAGCAAACATCGTACACAAAAAGGCAACCGTCATAGACAACTGGGAACACATCAGGTCTGAATAGCCTTTTTTGTAATTGTTGCGTGCCATAAAAAACATCAGAATAAAAATTCCGAAATACAGTATAAGACCGATATAACCTGTCTCAAGGAACATAAATGCATGAGAAAACCAGTTATAATGCATACTCTGGTGACTCTCATAAAAGGGAGTGTTGAAGATTGATATTGATGAAAGGTCGCAGTTTCCCAGTCCAAGCCCAACAAAGTACTGATGCCCCTTATCAAAGATTTCTTTCGATATAGTGCTGACAGCAGATAATCGGTTGATATCACCGCTGGAGGTGTAACCCTTGTTGCTCACTGCGCTTTCATAAAGCAGCTTGATAGTAAACTGACCTACATACTCGGGGAATATCTGAATGAGAATGGTAACACCAACTATTACACCAATAACACCTGCCGCAATAATAAGAACCTTCTTCCAGGTGAATCTTGTGATAAGCGATACTACACAGAGTATTACAATAAACTCAATATAGAAGAATTTGAGTTCCGCCAGAGCACCGATAAGGAACGCCGCAAAGAGCTTGAGGAGAACCCACATAAACTTCTCTTTTTTATTTATAAACCATATAAGAGATTTTGCAGATATTATACATAGGAATACATTCATATAAATGTTGCATCCTACAGCGGTACCAAACAGACCTCCGAGGAAGTCCTGCTTATATCCGAATACAAAGAACTGAATCAAGCAAACAACAAAATTAATCCAGAATAAAGCATCAAAGATTTTCAGATATAATTCTGAATCCTCAAACTTTATGAACTTAACAAAGACAAGAAAGGCAAAAAAGAATCTGAAATTATTCCGAAATCCCCACAAAAAATAAAACAGAGACTGGAAATTAACCAGATATGAGAAAAACAGAATTGCCACAAATGCGGCAAAATAGACCAGAAGGGGCATTATCTCGCGCCTTATGCGGTTGTCATACCTGTATGCCATTATTCCCAGAAGGACCAGAAGAACACCGTCCTGAGCAAATCTCAAAGCCGTGGGCAAAGAAAAAGTATCAATTATAAGTCCTATCAGAAACGGCATAAACAAAAGGAACATAATAAGATAGTCCTCAAGAGGCCTTTTCTTTATATATAGTTTTTGGATGCTTAACGTTGTCTTTTGCATTGATAACTCCAAAATTTATGAATTCTTGATTCTTAGCAGCAGATTACACAACCCGAAAAGTTTCATAGAGGCAAGCCTGTAGAATAATCGCAGGGTGCGTTTTTCGCGCCTTAATACATCCGATGTCAGAGTACGCTGTAAATCCTGACATTTGAGTATATTTTTAGAGAGTCTGCGTTTTTCTCTATCGGGAAGGTCTGATGCTGTCAACAGCTTCAGAGTTGCTATTGTAAAGGAATGATAAAGCATCAGAATTCGTATTCTGACCTCATGGCTATATGAAAACTTATTGGAAAGCTCTGTGAGAATTTTGACAAATTCATTGATTTTTTCCTGTCTGTCCGCCTTGTATGTGGTGGACAAAGAAGAGGTATTTATATAGTGGTAATATAGAATTTCATCAGTAGTTACCACGGAATTAACATAGTTAAAGTACTCCAGTATAAAATAGGTATCCTCCGAAGCAATCTCTCTTTCGGAGCGAAAGTGCAGGTTGTTTTTGCGGATAATATCCATAGAAAACATCCCCGACCAGACGGCGAGAGCAAAAATCACCGTCTCCTCTTCCCGGTAATCAAAGGAAATAAGCCTCGGAAGCAAAACTTCTGTAGCCTGTTTATTGCTTGAATATCGGGTAATGCTATTGCTTTTTGAAAGGGCAGAAACTTCTCCTTTGTCGGTTACATCCGCCATAGAATACCAGACGAGGTCCGCCTCCTCTCCCCCCATAGCTGCAAAGCATTTCTCTATGAGAGTTGTGTCGGCATAATCATCGCTGTCAAAAAAGCAGATATATCTGCCACGGGCAAGGTCAATTCCTGCATTTCGTGCAAGCCCTGCACCCTGATTCTCTTTGTGGATAACCTTGATGCGGTCATCCTTTCCTGCCCATTTGTCACATATTGCAGGAGAATTATCAGGAGAACCGTCATCAACAAGGATGATTTCCAGATTCCTGTATGTCTGATTTACGATGCTTTCTATACATTTATCAAGGTAGCGCTCAACATTATATACCGGTACAACTACCGAAACCAAATCTGACATTTTTACACTTCCTTATATATAAATGTATAGAGGGCAATAACAGAGTATTATTTTCCGCAGGAGAACTTCTCACAGGTTGAGCATCTGTCCAGTTCTTCCTTTGTCACCTTTCCGTCACGAAAATCGCGGACAATTTTGTTCTCATACATACTGTATTTCTTTTTCTTGAAGAAGAAAAGGAACTTGTGCTTCAGCACCCAGAAGGCAGGCTTCCAGATATACTTGTGCATTGCAGGAGAGGCAGAGCCTATCATCCAGCAATTACGGTCACAGCAGCGGACCTTTTTGCGAACCAGCTCTGCGGCTTCACTGTTCCAGAGCTCATCCCAGCTCTGAGTATTGAGATTACCCATAACCTCTTTTTCCTTGGTGCCGTTGCAGGGCATTACATCACCGAAGGGGTCGATAAAGAAGGTATCGAAGCTCATATCACAGGGCAGGAGACGCTTCTGTGAGAAAATATAATTGATAAGTCCGTGATTGAAATATGCACGGAACCATTTCTTGGGGCTGTTGGACTCAAGGAGCTTATTGATAAGCTTCTCAAAGTTTTCGGCTACCATCATTCGGTCGTGAATGATGTTGTTGGACTCTACAAAGTAGAAGCTGTTATGAAGCGATGCAGTTGCAAACTCCATATTCATCTTGTCGGAGATATCATAGAGAGGTACCAGGTCAGGGGCATTCTTGTCCTGAACAGTCATACCGAAACCTACGTCCTTCATACCCATATCCACAAGTGTCTGAAGTGTGGTATAGCCTCGGTTGAAGCCGTCATCCAGACCGCGGATTTCGTTATTGGTCTGTTCCAGTCCCTCAATGGAAATTCTGATTCCAACCTGAGGAAACTCCTTGCACAAATCCACGATTCTGTCGGTGAAAAAGCCGTTTGTGGAAATAACGATTCGGTCGCTCTTTTTGTACAGTTCACGGACGATATCCTTCAAATCCTCCCGGATAAAGGGTTCTCCGCCTGTGATATTTGTAAAGTACATCTCAGGCAGTTTCTTTATAGTCTCCAAAGAAATCTCTTCCTCGGGTTTTGAGGGTACTTTATATCTGTTACACATTGTGCATTTTGCGTTGCATCTGTATGTAACAATAACTGTTCCGTTTAGTTTCTTCGCCATACTTATCCTCTATTCCTTTCAGAGATTCTTAAATCCTATATGAAACTACGCTTATCTAAGACTTGCGATATCCCTGTAATCCGATGCCACCTTGTCCCATCCGTAATTCTCAAGGACTGCCTGTCTGACTTCACGGGAGAGTTCTTCTCTGCCTTGGGTGAGAATTCTCTCATTCATAATCCTCTCAAAATCCGCCTCATCTTTGAATCGCAAGCACTTGTCGGAGAGCTTGAAAAGCAGGTTTTCGTACACAAAAACAGGAACACCTGCTGACATTGCCTCCAGAATTACCAAGGAAAAGCCCTCTGCTTTTGATGGAAAAAGCATTGCACTACCCAGATTATAGAACCTGTTGAGTTCTTCTCCCGGAGAGAGCTCGCCGCAGTAAATAACTCTGTCCTGCAGGGAATTCTCTTTGGCAAAATCTGCAATCTGCTGCTGATATTCTTCAGAGATAATTCCGCCTGCATAGAGGAATACCACGTTTTCATCGGCTTTCATCAGCGGAAGCAGGAGCTTTATTGAGGTGAGCTGATTCTTTCTGTCACAGACAGAGCCTACCTGTACAAAAGCTTTCTTTCCTTTTATATTATACTGTTCCTTCAAGGCTTCAATTTCAGCCTCGGGGAGTTTTCTGTATGTATCGGTATTAACGCCGTTATCAATAAGATAAACCTTGGAGTTGTTTATGCCGATGTGCTCCACAATATTTTTCTTTGTCTGCTCATTGAGGACGAAGATAAAGTCCGCTTCCTTCATTGAAGCTACTTCCTGAAAATATCGGGAATCTATTGTATCCTTGATTTCATCCCATTCACCGTGCCACACATAGCTGTGATTTGTATACAGAATAGTGGCTTTCTCTCTGTACTTCTTACCTACAAGCTTCAGGAAGAAGAACATATTATACTGGTTATGGAAGTGAAGAATCACTTTTTCATTGGACTTTTTCAGAATTTTTTTAAGAGCAAGTGCGAGTTTCACAGAGTAGACCACGCGCTTAACCTTGTGCATAAGACCGAGGCTTACGTCTTTTTTTCTGATAAACTTCGGAACTCTGACCTCACTGATGGGGAGGTCTGTCTCTGCTCTTGAATCCGCGGCAATGTCGATAATCTCAACATTCTCACCGAGCTTCAAAAAGGAACGGGTAAGTTCCTCCACAACGATTTCCGTTGCCGCGCCCATCTGTGCAGGTATGGGGGTGTAACCCGTACCTATTTCATATATTTTCATATATTAATCCTCATAGATTTGAATTAACTTGTTATAGTAAGTTTCGGGGGTTTCGAATACTACATCCTTACAGTTTCGGGTGAAGCTCTCTGCCACATCGGGAGTATACAGAAAATACTCCAGTTTTTCTTTCAGGTCGTCAGCATTTCCTGCCTCAAAAAGCAGTCCCGTCTTATTCTCCTGCAAAAGTTCGGGAATTCCACCCATTCGGGAGCAGATAACGGGAGTTCTGAACATCTGCGACTCAATAACCGAGAAGGGGCAGTTCTCATACCACTCGCTGGGATAGACACTGCACTTGGCTCTTCTGATAAGGTTAGAGAGCTCGTCCCCTGTCTTGAAGCCCACATACTCGGTATTGGGGATATCCTTCATATCCTCCACAGCCGCACCGTAACCTGCAAAGACGAATTTTTCATCGGGCATACGCTTTGCAACCTCAAGGAGGGTATTTGTACCCTTGTCTCTGGATAAATGTCCGAATTCAAGGATATAGTTATCTTTTTCGGTAATGTCCCCTGTTCTGTCTTCAATGAAATTATGAAGCGCTATGGTTTTGTCCGCAAACCGCTTCTGAGTATCCAGTTTGTCCTTGAGAAAACGCGAGGGACAAATAATGGTATCGATATAACTGTAAGCCTTGCTGATTTTCCAGATGTAGGCATCCATCATACCGAGAAGGCTCTTCATAAAAGAGCCTTTGACACATTTTGTCCTTAAACAATGTGTATAATTACCGCCAAGACATTTCTCACAAACCCGAATCTCTCTGTCAAACAAGCCGTGACTGGGGCATATAAGCTGATAATCGTGGGCGGTATATATAATCTTTAAGTCGCTTTTGGTTTTTTTGCGAAATTTATTTGCTTCTATAATAATACTGGGAGTCAGGTGAAACTGAATATTATTGAGGTGAACAATGTCAGGTTTGAAATCACGAAGGACTTTTCTCAGTTTACGTCTTGCCTCGTGGGAATAGATAATTCTTAAAGGTGCAGTTAAATTCTTCGAAACACCTTTTGAGAAATCCATATCGGATACATAAGCACCGACACTGTTGCCCACAATGTTCTTTTCGTTTTCAAGTCCGAAGTACTCAACCTCGTGTCCTTTTGCCTCAAGCATTTCACCAAGCTTGAAAACGTAGGTTTCAGCACCGCCTTTAGGATAAAGGAACTTATTTACTAACAAGACTCTCATTTCTTTTTTCCTCTCCGGCGGATACTCCTGCCTGTCCCGATGCAGTATAAAGACTAAGGGTCTTTTCCACTACATCCTGCCAGCTGTACTTATTACATATATAATCAGCGGCATTTTCTTTATAAGATTTGACAACACTCTCGTTGTCGCAGAGATGCTGAAGCACTCTCTGTAAATCCTCTGTATCGCTTTTTCTGAAGGTAACCCCGTACTCCCCTGTCACCTCGGCACACTCGGGTATATCCGAAGTCAGACAGCAGTTGGAGTAGCTCATTGCTTCCAGTAAGCTCAGGGGCATTCCCTCAAGGTCAGAGGGCAATACATATATATATGCATTGCTGTAAAGTTCCTCAAGGGTCCTGCCTTCAACAAATCCTGTGAAGATGATTCTGTCGTCATCCTCAGCGATTTTCCTAAGTTCCTTTGCAAATTCATCGGTATCCGATGAACCTCCGGCAATAACTAATTTTTTCTCTGTATCAAGGTTTTTGTAAGCCTCTAAAAGATATCTGATACCTTTTTCGGGCACAAGTCGACCGAGATAAAGGATGTAATCATCCTTTGTGAGGGAAAACTTATCTTTTATAACAGAGGCATCAGCAGACAACGGTCTGTTGACGCCATTGGGGATAAACACAGTTTTTCGATTATATGTAGACTCAAAATAATTCTTTACGTTTTCGCTGAGTACAATAATTTCATCGGCACATTTAACCGCACATTTTTCTCCGAAAAGTATATATTTCGAAGCAAATCCGCCCCACTTTGCACGCTGATGATCAAGCCCGTGAACGGTGGCAATGCATCTTTTTCCAAAAAGTTTGGGAATCCACATCACCGCACAGGGGCCCTCAGCGTGGAAATGCACCACATCGTAGTTACCGAAAGCCGCACATATTGCGGCAAAAAACGAAGAAGTCATAGCCGCCAGACCTTTTTTGTCAATGGTGGGAACCTCTTTGAGGATAACTCCTTTGAAGTTTCTCTCCCCTGCTTTATCAAATTCTTCGCCGCTGACATGGTGCCCCTTTCGGTTGTAGCACACAACATTGTGTCCAAGCCCCGTCATACCCGAGGAAAGCTCACTCACAACTATCTCGACTCCACCCTCTCGGGAAGGAATTCGCTTGTGTCCAAGCATTGCGATACGCAGTTTTCTCTTGCCTTCAGATATCATTTATACTCCTTCCATGCCAAGCACGGCGCCAAATGTTCTGAGTATGATACCCAGGTCAACCAAAATATTTCTTTTTTCTATGTACATAAAATCCAAGCTGAGCCACTCATCAAAGCTCAGGTCATTTCTCCTGGGCTGTATCTGCCAGTAGCAGGTAAGACCCGGAGTAACAGAAAGACGACCCATCTGATACTCGGTATACTGCTCTACTTCTCTGGGCAGAGGAGGTCTGGGACCTACGAAACTCATATCCCCTTTGAGAATATTGAGAAGCTGGGGCAGTTCATCAATGCTTGTCTTGCGGATAAATCTGCCCACACGGGTAATTCTGGGGTCATCCTTGATTTTGAAAACAGGACCCTCCATCTCATTCTTATCAAGAAGGTCATCAAGCATTCCCTCCGCATTGGCAACCATGGAACGGAACTTGTAGAACTTGAACTTTTTGCCATTTTTGCCTATTCTCTCCTGAACATAAATAGGAGAAGCTACGGGGCTGTCGATGCAGATAATCACAGCCACCACCGCCATAGGAATCGCCAGAAATCCAATGGCCAAAAGAGAGAAAATTATGTCAAACACTCTCTTGAAAAAGTCGTATACCGGCTTTGATTTCACGTTGACAGCAGCTTTTTCTGCGGCATAAGTATATTCAGTTGTGTTATTCTTTAATTCAACACTCATTTATATAAACCCCTTATCCCGCATCCTGCCTTATCAAACAGGCTTGTATAAAAGCTTAATCAGCAAATCCTTAACGGATTTCTCGTCGGGGGTAAATTCCATATACACCTCGCCGAGCTTACTTTCACCCTCTATTTCATAAATTTCTTCAAATTCATAAGTAGAGAGTTTCTCCAGAAGACTGTTGAGTCTTGTTACGGAGCAATCAGAAACCATATATTCCGCCACAACATCAATGGCACTAAAAAGAAAATCGTCGTCGTTTTCAACGCAATACTGGGTTTTCTCGATAAGAGCATTGATATACTGTCGCTGACGTATCATACGGGTAGTATTTGTGCTGTCTTCAAGTCCGTACCTTGTACGAACATAAGTGAGGGCGTGTTCTCCCTCAAGGAGAACCGTCTCGCCCTTAACGAGGGTATCATCAATTCCGGAAAAGTCATCCAGAACCTCTACCTCAACGCCGCCCACAAGGTCGTTGATTTCAGGTACAGCATCCATAGTAACGGAAACATAGTGGTCAATCTTGGTATCATCAAGAATTCCCGAAACAGCAGCCGAAGTGTTATAACAGCTTACCTTGCCGCCTTTTCCGTATGTATGAGCAAGTGCCACCTGCTCATATTTAGTACCCATAACGCCTCCTGCAAGATCAAGCACATTGACATTGGTCATAGTGTCGCGGTTGATATGAATGGCATTGTATGTAGAATTCTCATTATCAATGACAAACAGCATCAAGAAGTCTGCCTGCTGGTCATTGTTATATGAATTGTTTTCAATCTCGCCTTCAAATTTATCAAGACCCATCACAAGCAGAGTTTCCACATTATTCTTTTTTTCAAAGGTTTTACCATTGTATTCAATGGTATTCTTCACTGAATTGGGCACAGGAGGAGTAAACGGTCCTGTGTGCTCGCATTTATCCAGCATCAGGATCGCCCCTGCAACCAGCGCTATGAGAACTATGACGGCAATAACGCCGCACAGAATTCTTTTTTTACTTGAGAAAACCTTGCTTATGTGATGGTGATTGCTCATACTCTTTTCTTCTTATAAGCAACAACTGCTGCAAATGCTGCCAGCATAACTACTGCAGTTGAAGAGTAAACAGCGATTTCCATTGTGGGATCGCCTGTCTGAGGAGAAGTTGTGTCGTTCTTTGTCTTGTCAACAACAACTGCGAATGAACCGAGCTCCTTTGCACTGAATACCAGATATCCGTTTTCGTCAATCTCTGCATCCTCAACAAGTACCCACTCGCCGTCGATCATCTGCATAAGACCAACAAAGCCTTTGAGTGTGTCAGCATCAAGCTTAATCTTGAATTTACCGTGCTCATAGTGAACATCACAGTTATCCATATCAATGTAGAAGAGGTCGCTTACTGCCAGGTCGATGATAGATACGCCTGCAATATCAGCCAGCTTCTCAAGTGCATCACAGAGCTCACCAAGGTCGTCTGCGTTAACGATGTCATCGTATGCATCTTCCAGCTCTTCACGTTCTTCATCTGTGAGAGTTACGCGGTCTTTGTAGGGGATAATTGTGAGAGATGCTGTGCAGTTGGGGTCCTCGTTCTCAAACTCAATGATGATGGGTGCGTCGTTACCGGAGGGGCTCTTTACGAACCAGCCTGCAGCACCTACATTGAGGCACAGTGCAAGCACCATAACTACTGCCATTACTACTACTGATAATTTTTTCATTTTAGTTCATCCTTTCTGTAACTAAAAAATATTTACTGAAATAAAATATTAATTAACCGAGTCAAAGAGAAACTCTCTCTGAAATTCGGCATAATCACTTAAAAATTCTGTTCCCAGCTTTCTTTCTATGAAGCTGTAGGCTTTGCCGAGAAACGGGGGTCTGTGAACTGTATCGTGACAATCGGAGCCGATAAAATGAACCCAACCGTCTGCGATATACCTGAGTGCTCTGCGCCTTGTGGAAATCCCGTTAATAAAACTTGCATTAATCTGCAGGAGAATCCCGCTTTTCAGGAGCCTTTCAAGAAGTTCCCTGTTTCTTATTACCTCGTACCGCTCAATGTGTGCCAGCACAATGGTAAATCTGTTGGAACAGGCAAGATTTATCAGTTCTTTGATAGTATATTCCGACCATCTGCTCTGAGGCATCTCCACAAGCAGGAGTCTGCTGTCACCTATACACAATTTCTCGAGATTATCAAGGTTACTTAAGCCGTCGTAATAAGCAACTTCGGCGCCAAGAAGAATCTCAGGAGAATCAGAAGAAAGATTCTGCTTCAGTTCATTATAGGAAGCATCTCTTCTGATTATGAACTCATCCACCGACTCGCGGTCGGCAAGGTAGTGGGGTGTCGCACAAACAAGGTCAACACCCTGAGAGGAAAGCATTGAGAGAAGTTTGAGACTTTCAGACGTATTCTTGCTTCCGTCATCCACAGCGGGAAGTATGTGACTGTGAAAATCAACCACCGTTTGTATTTGTCTCCTGCTGATAGTAACCGGATTTGTAGTACTTGCGGTAATACTTGGAGTATCTCTTGTACTTACCGCCGATACCGCCACTGCCCTTGGACTCGTTTAAAACGCATCCGAGAACATTAACGTTTGACAGCTCAAGCTGTCTGAGACAAGCCTCAAGTTCTTTCTTCTCTGTATAATCCTCACGGATAACAACTATCATACCCGTGATATATTTCGCGATAGCAAGTGCATCGGAAACAACATTTACGGGGGGAAGGTCAATTACTATATAATCAAACTTTTCGGACATAATTCCGATAATTGTCTCCATTCTGTGTGAACCCAGAAGTTCGGAAGGATTGGGAGGAATGTCGCCGGATGGCATTATGTACCAATTCTCCAGAAGGGATGATTTGAATGCACTCATCTGATGTGACTCAAATCCCATGAGCAAATCGGTAAGACCAGGAGTGCTCTTAAGGTTCATCTTCTTGGCAACGCTGGGAATTCTCAGGTCGCCGTCAATGAGGAGAACCTTCTTGCCGCTTTCAGCCAGAACATAGGAGAGGTTAACTGCAGTTGTACTCTTGCCCTCTCCCCTCATGGAGCTGGTAACTCCGATAACAGAGCATCTCTGATTCTCGGGAAGTGTGAACGAAAGGTTTGCTCTCAGGAGCTTATACTGCTCAACCGCAGTAAACTCAAGATTCTTGTGGAGAGTTTTCTTATTGACAGCCGCATCAAAAAGCGGTTTTTTTGTTTTCTTTCTTAAAGCCATATCAATTCACTCTCCTTATCTGATGCTTTTTTTACGCTGATAGTAGTAGGCGTACTGCTTATCGGAAGAACCGAGGAGGTTGGGAACCTTTGCAAGAATGGGATAATCGTAGGTTTTGAGGATGTACTCGTCATCGTGAATGGTATTGTCAAGAAGAGCAAATAATGCTATCACGATAACGGAGAGAGCACCGCCCAGAAGCAGTCCTACAATAGTCCAGCGTGTAACATAAGGAGATACCTTCTGAGGATTGACAATACCTCTGTCAACAACCTCCATAGAAGCACCCTCCATAATTGTGTCTATTCTCTGTGGAAGGACCTCAGCAATTGTGTTGGCGATGTCTGCAGCTATCTGAGGGTCATCCGCTGTAACGGTAACACGGAGAACCTCTGTCTCGTCCACAGGCTCTGCCTTAATCATATGACAGAGTTCCTCGTATGTATAATCATATCCGCTTTTTTCTGCCACCTGACCAAGAGTAGTTCTGTTTATCAGGAAAACAGTGTAGGTCTTTACCAGACTCTGTGCTGCGATAAGGTCAGAGGAACTGATGCTGAAGTTGGAACTGCCCAGAGAAAAGGAGCTGTTGTTAACATACAGCATAACGGAAGATGAATACATAGGTGTGACAATGAACTTAGCAACGGAAAAAGCAAGAACTCCGCAAATAAGTGATGCAAGAATGATTACCCATACTCTCTTCCACAATGTCTTGAAAATATGAAGAAAGTCTACAACATAATAGTCCTGTGTCTTCTTTTTGTTATTTGTCATGTGTCAAATACTCCTAACTTGCCAATGGAAATATATGCTAAAAACAAGCACAAAACGCCATAATAATAAATATATAAGTATAGTAATACATTTCAGGCACAAATTCAACTAAAAATCCGCATATTCTTGAATTTTTTCAAAGTTTTTTTCTGCTGTGATTTACCTTCACCCATAAAGTCACAAAACAGAATGAGTCGAAGCGAAAATATCCGCTCCGACTCTCCGAAAAAAACAGCTTAATCCTGCTTATTTACAGCCCATACAACCGCTTCTGAGCATAAAGCTCTCGCAGTCTACACACTTCTTCTCGGTAGGGTTGGGTTCGTGTGTACCGACCTTGATGCTGTCAAGCTTACAGTAACCCTGCTCTTTGTTGTTATAAGCACAGTTTGTTACAGAGCAATGGATGCTTCTGTTTACATTACATTCATTCATAATCTCACCTCATAGATTTCGGCGCATATGCACCGTAATTATATTATCTGCAAGTGTTTTCTGCTTATTCACGCACACACTGAAGACTGTGAAATATTATATAAGGAGGTGTTTTACATGGGTTACATATTGACGTACTTTACAGTGTGTTTGCTTGCACTTTTAGGCTTCTTGGAACTTGCAAGAATAATTCTTCTGAAGATTTTTACCCCTAAAAGAATGCCGCCCTGCTCATTGGTGCTATCTATGAAAGACAACGTAAAGGATGCAGAATTTATAATTCGCAGTATTGCGGAGAGAATTCGCTGGAATAAAGACCTGCCTTACAGTGAAATTATCGTTACCGACAATGGTCTGGACGAGAAAACTGCCCCTATTCTTCGTGCACTTTGTGAAGAATACAAATTCCTGAAGATTGTACCTGCAGATAGATTGAGTTCATATTTTCAGAACCTCTGATATTTCTGATGCAGAATTATTATATCTGAATTATTTCACAATTTTATATTGTCTCAGGAAATATTTTGTATTATAATTAATTTGTAAAAATTTGTGCACAGAGGAACAAAATGACAGATAACGAACTCTATGAGGTATGCGGTGAAGTTGAACGCATTGTATACCGTAATGAAGAAAATGAATATACTGTGCTTGAGGTAGGTTGCGGCGACGAGTGCATAACTGCCGTGGGCATTATGCCTCAGGTTTTTGAAGGAGAGGAAGTAAAACTCGTCGGCACCTTCAAGAGCCATTCACAATACGGCGAACAGCTCTCCGTCACTGCCTTTGAGAGGAGTATGCCCACCACAGCCATCGGTATTCTCAAGTATCTTTCTTCGGGGGCTATCAAAGGCATCGGTCCTGCCACCGCCGCACGTCTTGTTAAAGAATTCGGTGAGAAAACCCTTGAGGTTATGGAGAGTGAACCACAGCGTGTAGCTCTGCTGAAAGGTATTTCCTTAGATAAAGCAAACAGTTTCAGCGAACAACTCAGAATGAACACCGGCATCAAGGAGCTTATGCTCTATCTGGGGGCTTTTGGCATTGACACTGCAGAGGCACTTTCTCTATGGAAACGTTTCGGAAGCAAGACCATAGAAATAATCGAATATAACCCCTTTGCACTATATACCGAAGGGGGTGCTGTAAGCTTTGAAACCGCAGATTTAATCGCAAGACATAAGAATTTTGAGCCCGACAGCAGTGTGCGTATCCGTGCAGGTATCGCCTATGTTCTCAGACACAATCTCAGAAGCGGACACACCTGCCTGCCCGAGGATAAACTCCTGAGAACAACCTCGGAATTTCTTCAGGTTGAAATGTTCAAAACTGAATCATCACTCGGCGAAATGATAACAGACGGCACTCTGGCAAGAGAATGCTTTGACGGGCGTAATTTTATATTTTTACCGCAGTATCACAATAGCGAAAACTATATCGCAAGCAGAATGAAAATGCTCACCCGATATCCCGTTGACCCTATGCGAAACATTGATGATGAAATCGACGGGGTTGAAAAAAGGCACAATATTTCTTATGCAGAACTTCAGCGTCGTGCCATATTCGAAGCATTACAAAAAGGTCTGCTGATACTCACCGGCGGGCCCGGTACCGGCAAAACTACAACCCTCAACGGAATTATTGAGATACTCAGACGCAACGGACAGACAGTTTTATTGGCGGCTCCCACAGGCAGAGCTGCTCAGAGAATGAGCGAGCTTACGGGATGCGAGGCCAAAACTCTGCATCGTCTTCTGGAGGTTCAGTGGACCACGGAGGATATTCCGGAGTTTAAAAAGAACGAGCGCAATATGCTGAATTGCGATGTGCTTATAGTGGATGAGCTGTCTATGGTTGACTCTATACTCTTTGAAAACGTGCTGAGAGCCCTTCCTATGGGAGCCAGACTTATTCTTGTCGGTGACAGCGATCAGCTCCCCTCGGTAGGTGCGGGTAATGTGCTCTCCGACCTGATTTCTTCGGGCGTTCTCCCCTATGTCAAACTTACGGAAATATTCAGACAATCTCAGGAAAGTCTCATCGTCACCAATGCTCATAAAATTGTAAACGGAGAGATGCCCGCACTTGATATCAAAGATAACAACTTCTTCTTTTTGCCCTGCACAGATATGACTCAGGCACGCGAACTCATTGTAAATCTCTGCAAAGAGAGACTTCCCAAGAGCTACGGGTACTCACCTCTCTCGGACATTCAGGTACTCTCACCCGGCAGGAAAGGAATTCTTGGAACGGGCGAACTCAACACCGCTCTGAGAGAAGCACTCAATCCCCCTTCCCCTAAGAAGGATGAGGTCACCTTCGGATTCAATACCTATCGCACAGGTGACAAGGTTATGCAGGTAAAGAATAACTACAACATCTCTTTCCTCAAGGATTCAGGTGAATTCGGTGAAGGAATCTTCAATGGCGATATCGGTATTGTTGAACAGATAGACAAGGTCAGCAGACGTATGCAGGTGAGATTTGACGACAGAGTTGCTGTATATGACAGCGACTGTGCCTCGGACCTTGAACTAAGTTATGCATGCACCGTACACAAGAGCCAAGGTAACGAGTTCAACGCGGTAATTATGCCCATAATGAAGAATTCAAAATTTCTCTTTTACAGAAATCTTCTGTATACAGGCGTTACCCGAGCAAAGAAGCTCCTGATAATCGTGGGTAACAGAGAAAGTGTCGAATATATGGTAGGCAACAATCTGCGGACATTGAGATACAGCGGTCTCAAATATATGCTCAAAAGGGATTGATTCAGTTGAAAACATACAGCAATACCGAACTTTCAAAGCGGCACAGGCGGAAGCTGTTTTTAAGAAAAGTCACCGCCGCAGTATTTCCCGAGAGATGCCCCTACTGTAACAAGGTAATCACTCCTGCTTTGGCATGCTGTATTGACTGCTTTGAAAACTTTCCTGAAATAACATACGAGAGAATGGCCTTCGGCGGATACCCTGCAGTATCTCCTTTTGCTTACATAGAGCCCTACGACAAAGCTATCAAAAGCTTCAAGTTTTACGATAATCTCCAGTCCGCGCCACAGTTTGCTGAGGTTATGGCGGAGGCTGTGAAAAAATCTTATTCCCACGAGGATTTTGACATCATAACCTTTGTACCGCTTCACCCAAACAGGCTTCGGGAAAGAGGCTTCAATCAAAGCTATATACTGGCAAAGGAGCTGTCAGAGCTTCTGCTTATTCCTTGCGATGAACTGCTAATTAAAACAAAAGATAATCCACCCCAGCACAAAACGGAAGCTAAAGACAGAAAGAAGAACGTTTCGGGAGTATACAAGGCAGTCTCTAAAGATAAACTTCAGAATAAACGCATTCTTCTGGTGGATGATATCATCACCTCGGGACACACCTTAGGCGAATGTGCTCGCGTTCTGGTTGAAAATGGTGCCACTCGGGTGTGCTGTGTAACTTTTGCAACTGCTGTAGTAAAAACGACTTGAAATAACTCAAAGGTTATACTATACTTATAAGGTATTTAATTCAATTGTAACCGAAAGGATGTATATATATGGACATTGCTCTGGATCTGGGCACCTGTAACACAAGAATACTCACTAAAGAAAAAGGAAAGGTACTGGACGAGCCTTCCGTAATAACATACGATGCCATAGATAACAAAATTCTGGCGGCAGGCAAAGAGGCATATCGGATGCTCGGCAAAACTCCCACCAGAATCCACGCGGTTTATCCTCTGGAAGGCGGTGTAATCGCAGAACTCGACCTTGTGGAGGAAATGATAGACATTTTTCTCTCTCAGGTCAGCTCCTCAAAGGTTGTTATGCCCAGAGTTGTTGCCTGTATCCCGGGAGAGATAACCGAGGTTGAAAAGCGTGCAGTTGTCAATGCTATCTCCAGCTTCGGAGTACGCCGCGTTTACCTCATTGAGGCTGCAAAAGCCGCCGCTATGGGTGCAGGGCTTGACATTATGAGTCCCCACGGCTGTATGATTGCCGACATTGGCGGAGGCACTGCGGACGTTGCAGTTATGTCTCTGGGCGGTGTGGCAGTCAGCAACACCATTAAGGATGTGGGAAAGCGTATGGATGAGGAAATTGTCAAATTCGTCAGACGCAAATATTCACTTATCATCGGCAACACCATGGCTGAACAGTGTAAGAATGCCATAGGATGCGTTATGCCTCCTCTGGAGGAAAAGATATTCAGAGTAAAAGGCAGGGACTCAATGAGAGGTCTTCCCCGCTATGTGGATATGAAGTCCTCTGAGGTGTACGAGGCTATCATCGAAATCGCCGCAGGTGTGGTGAAGGGCATTATGGATGTACTGGAAAAGACTCCCCCCGAGCTTATCGGCGATATTTATACCGATGGTCTCACCATTTCAGGTTCTCTGGCTCAACTTGAGGGTTTTACCGACCTTATCTCAAGATACACCAAACTGGATGTTCATCTTGCAGAAAACGCAGGTGACTGCGTTGTTAAGGGTTGCGGAGAGGCTATTGCCTATATCTCCGATGTGGAAAGCACCTCGGCGCTTAGTGTTAATCCCCTTTTGGCAGCATATTGATAGCAATATATAACGGGAACTGAATGCACGTTCCCGTTTTCTTTTTTTACAAACAACACCAAAATCTGACAGTTTATTCCTATTATCTTGACACAGTAAACCTATAAATAGTAATATAATAGTGTGATACGAAACAAAAGGAGGGGGCAATACTGAAAAACAAATCTCATAAAATTTCTAAAATCTCTGCGGTTCACTACATCAGATTTTTTCTGAGAACAACAATGTTTTTATCAGCACTTGCCTTGTACATCGTGGGCAAAGTGACTGAGAGTCCCAAGCTTTTTACGGAATTTGGGAGTCATACTGCTGTGCTCATAGTTATATGGGGAATTTTTGTTGTGGAAATGATTTTCAGATTTTTCCCTGCAAAGTTTGAGAGTATGGGTTGCCAGAAGCAATTCAGGAATAATTATCACCCCTCCCACCTTGCCGACAGTCTGAAACCCGACAAGCTGCCATGGTGGAAAACTTTTACAATTGCAACCATATGGATTGGTGCCAACTCTGTAATCGGTGTATTTCACCTTCTGGGATTCTATGACGAAGGAATACTCTATCTGCTGTTTTTATTCTATGCAGTTAGTGATATGATTTGCGTTCTGTTTTTCTGTCCTTTTCACACTCTGATTATGAAGAACAAGTGCTGTACAACCTGCAGAATCTATAACTGGGATTTTCCTATGATGTTCACCCCGCTTGTGTTTATACCTAATCTGTTTACATACAGTTTGGTTATCTTATCACTTGCACTTCTGGCAGAATGGGAAATACTCTACAAGTTTTATCCTCAGAGATTCACCGAGAATACCAATCTCTCACTGAAGTGTGCAAACTGTACCGAAAAAGCTTGTCAGCACAAAAAACAGCTTCAACACTATCTCAAGAATTACAATGCCAAGCATAAGGATGATTTCCCTTCTCCTGCTCAGGAAGTCAGAACCAACGAAAAAGTTTTAAAATAAAATCATATTAAAATCTCGGCACTTCTGTCCGGGATTTTTCTTTAATATTATGTATTGCACTTTAAGACAGTTTATAATATAATAGTTATAATAATACGCAATTTTTATATCAGATTTACTTTGACAGGAGTATTTTTATGTTTACCAAAATAAAACGAATTGCGGGTCTTGTTATTCTTGCGTTATTTCTGATAGCTTCACTTTACATTGTTATTCTCAGAATGGCAGACACCTTTCCCACCTTCTTCGGCTACTGCATTCAGCGTGTAGACGATGACAGTATGGAGCCCAAGCTTGATATTGGCGATGTAATTATTGTCAAGAAAACCGATCCGGCAAAACTTATGAAGGATGACTGTATCTCTTACAGAGGAAACCGATATCCCGTTGACGGTGTTTTCGTTGTGCATCAGATTGCAGAGGAGCCCCGTGAGGAAAACGGCACATACTACTTTACCACAAGAGGCATCAAGCCGGGTGCTCTCAACGACCCTGAAATTGACGAATCCCAGATTATCGGCAAGGTTTTGTATAAAATCCCCCTTATAGGTACACTCTATGACTTCTTCAGTCAGTGGTACGGAATGGTTTGCTTTTTCGCAATACTTCTGATTGCGTTCAGCAGTGAGCTCGTAGCCTTAGGAAAACGCATTATGGGTTCACTCAAAAAGGAAGAAGATGAGGTTCCTGCAAACGCGGCAATCCCGGACTACAACCCTATTTTCAACGAAGTTCTTGCCCGTGAGGCTGATGAAATTATAACAAATCTGGATGACGACATCTGATTATTCACGGAGAGATAATATGAATAAAATAAAAGGCAGTTGTGAAATGTGTTCCCATTATGTTTTTGACGATTATCTCGGTTGCTACACCTGCGAGATAAATCTTGACGAAGATGAAATGGAGCGTTTCCTCAGAGGCAGTAATTTTGACTGTCACTACTTTTCTCTTGAGGATGAATACAAGATAGTCAGAAAACAAAACTGATATTAACATAAGAAGCCCGATTTCTTTATCGGGCTTCTTTTTTCATCTTTATTAATAAAATGGATAAAAGAATAGGGCACACGGTTTTTTACGCCGTGTGCCCTTTTTTAGGTTTAGGAATAAGTGTACTGGCCGATTGTGTACTTACCGCTTGCATTGGAATCAAGATAGAAACCGTTCTCTGTGTAAGTATCAAGGCTCAGGTCCACAGTCTGCTGAGTGCCGTTGTTGAAGATAATCATATTCATACCTGCGGGAACAGTGTAAGAATAGATAGACTCACCATAGTCATTTGTCTTAACAAATGTCATGGGAACGCCGGGCCATGCGCCGTTGTTCTCATTGCTCATAGAGTTCCAGCAGTAAGCGTTAACTGTTGACCAACCCTTGTTGCTTGTGAAGTAAACAACTCTCTCTTCACCGCCGGAGGAACCGCCGATAACAGGCTCGGGATGAACGTTTGTTACATAGTGCTTGAACCACTTGTAAGCATTGTCGAGCTCGTCGTATGCAGCCTGAAGTTCCTCGTCTGTGCCGCCCTGAACAATGTAGAAGCTTGCATTGCTGAGGATAGCCTCAAACTTGTCGTGCTCGTTAGTCTTCTTGTCTTCCTTGGATACGTCGAAGCCGAATTCAGCCTTGAGAGCCAGTTCCTCGTCGCCGAGGGCAGACTCCTGAGCATAGATCTGCTTCTCCTTGATGAATGCACTTGCTTCTGCATAGAGTTTTGTGAGCATATCAGAGAGACCTGACTCGCCGCCAACAGGCTTGCCTGTGCCGGGGATAACCTCGCCGATAGCGAATCCTGTCTCCATATCAGCAACGTACTTCTGGATAGCAGTAGCATCCTTAACGTTTACGTTCTTGGAGCCGTCAACGTCAGCTGCCTTCTTTGCGTCATCGGAGAGGAGCATAAGACCTGCAGCGGACTTCTGGATAGCAGTAGCATCCTTAACATTTACCTTCTCGTCAAGATCTGCGTCACCGAGGAGGATGCCGCCTTCAACAGGACCGGAGGGATTTGTGGGATCAGTAGGATCTACAGTTGTGTCATACATGTAAACAACACATGTGGAACCTGCAACGAGAGAACCCTGTGCGTTTGTGGGAGTAATTACCTTACCGAGACCGGACTTGGGAGTTGTGAAGTAGATGTCCTTGCTGGTAACCTGGTTGTACTCAAATCTCTCATCCTCAGCAAGCTTCTTACCGGTGTTTGCATCGATATGAGAAACGATGATGTCAGCGTTGAAGATAACTGTCTTGTCCTTAACGTAGATAACGTCAGCAGCTACGTAGCCGGGCTCACCGTTAAGAGGCTCCTGCTTGCCCTGACCGGACAGGAGGAACATAACGTTACAGCTTGTTACCATGTAGTCGAGCTGGTTGTTGGACTCATCGATAGTCTTCTTGTACCAGTTTCCTACTGACTCGCCTGCGAGAAGCTCGGAAGCATCAGTTACCTTCTGCATGTTCTGTAATGCGTTGTCCCAATCACCGAGGGGCTTCTCTTCTTCGTCGGTGTAAGCATACATTCTCAGTGTGCCGTTGCCGAGTCTGTTGTAGTAGTAAACAGTGATGGAATCAGTTGAAAGCTGCTTGTAAACAAATGTGATTACAGCAGGATTGTCGGTGTCGAATACACCCTTGAAGTTTGTGGGATACTTCTCGGAAATGAGCTCATAACCGGGAACATTCTCAAAAGGAATGTTGTACTCGGTCTCATCAAGCATTCTGTAAGTGATGTCGGAAGCAATGGAGTTGCCCTTGTCATCAACGCACTTGATGGTGAGGTATTCACTGGTGTTGAATCTCTCGTAGTAGTAGTTAACTACGACTTCTTCACCCTTCTGAACTGTACCGTAAACGCTGTCGCCTACCTTGGTACCCTTTTCGAACTCAATTTTTGTGATGTTGTGGTCGAATACTGTGTAGCTGTCGGGGTTAGCTCTCCAGGTGTCACCGATCTTGTAGAGAGAATCGTTGGACTTGATGAGTTTGCCGTCAGCATAGTGATTAACTGTAACTGTGTTGTACTCGGCGGACTTAGCAGAAGTTGTGCCCTGAACGAGAACTGCACCGCTGTACTCGCCGATGTTGTAAGTGCCGGAAGCTGTACCCAGAGATACAAGACCGGCCTTTTCGCCGTTAGCAACAACGGTCCATGTGCCTGCGGGAAGTGTAACTGTGCCTGCTTTGCCGTTGTTTACAGCAACGATAACCTTGCTCCACTCGCCAGCCTTTGTGTTAGAGAGTGAGTATGCGAGGATGCCGTTTGCGTTAGATGTGGTAAGCCACTCAACGTTATTGTAAGTCATTGAGTTTCTGAAGGGAGTGAAAGCAGAACGAATCTCTCTCATACCCTTTGCGTATGCAACTTCCTGTGCATAAGTTTCGATTCTTTCCCAATCGAAAGCATTTGTAACACCAGCGTTGTAGGAGTTACCGTTACCGTACTTGGTACGTGCAAACTCTGTACCTGCAAGTGTGAAGGGAATACCCTGTGTTGTGAAGAGATATGTGAAGGACATTCTCAGCTGGCTTCTGTACTTAGCCTCAGTTGTGTCATAGCCTGCAAGTTTGTTCTGACCTGCAATACCCTGTGACATAACAATGTTATCCCACCATGTTACACCGTCGTGACAGTCAACATAGTTTACGGACTGGTTGGGATACTTAACGTAGCCGTCGCTGGAGAACTTACCGTTAACACCGCGCTTGAGAGCTGTAACGTATGCCTTTGTAGCAGCACCTGTGAACCAACCCTTCATTGTACCTGCCTCAGAACCGTGCATAGCCTGTCTGGTGTAGGAGTTGAAGCCTGCGATGTTAGCAGAGAGCTTGGAGAAAGTTGTAGTCTCAACAGCATTACCTGCAGAAAGACCTACATCGCCAACGGACCAAGGCTCACCGTACATGATGATCTTCTTACCTTCGCCGTCATACATGCCGTCGAACATAGCTCTGATCTGATTCATTGTGGTGATGTCGTGAGCTGTCATAAGGTCAAAACGGAAACCGTCGATATGATACTCTTCTACCCAATATTTGAGAGACTGCATCATATAGTTACGGAACATTGCCTTATCGGAAGCAGTTGTGTTACCACAGCCTGTACCGTTGATGTACTGAGTTGCGCTCTGCATTCTGTAGTAGTAGCCGGGAACTGTGTATGTAAATGCAGAATTCTCGGTTACGTATGTGTGGTTGAAAACTACGCCCATGATAACGGTGATGCCTCTGTCATGGAGAGCCTGAATAAGCTGCTTGAATTCCTTGATTCTAACATTACCGTCGTAGGGGTTTGTGGAATACATACCCTCGGGGAGGTTGTAGTTCTTAGGATCGTAACCCCAGTTGTAGCTGAGAGGGTTAGTCTCGTCGCCAGAAGCAAAGTCGAAGGGACACGGAATGTGAACAGCGTTGATACCCTGCTCAACAAGATAGTCGATACCGACTTTCTTTGCGCCGTCCTTACCATTGATGGTAAGACCGCCTTCAGCAAAACCTAAGTACTTGCCCTGATAGTTCTTGTCAACACCTGATGTATCAGAGGAAGTGAAGTCCGCAATGTGAACTTCCCATACAACTTCGTCAGTCTGGTTCTCAAGGAAAGCATGCTCGTCCTTGTCCCAGCCATCGGGATCAGTGGAGTCAAGGTCAACTACCATGGAGCGGTTGCCGTTAACACCTGCTGCCTTTGCATAGATGTCGTAAATCTCGTTGGTGCCTGCGGGAGAAGCGATTACGTATGTGTAGTACTCGTTCTTGTGGTCACCTGTGAGAGATACGGACCATACGCCGGTAGCGGAGTCGTATTTCATGTCGTACTTACCAAGGCTCTCTGCGCCGCTTTCAAGGTCAGAACCTGTCTTGAAGAGCTTGAGCTGAATCTTGGTTGCGTTGGGGGACCAAACCTTCCATGTTGTCTTGGAGGGTGTGTAGGTACATCCCAAGTCAGTGCCGTTATATGCCTTGTCCTCAAGGTAATCTACGTTGTAGTAGTTACCGAGTCTGGCACCGGTCTCTGTGATTTCGGTCTCTGCTGCGTCTGCAGTGAGGCATACTGTGGAAAGTCCAGCAAGCATCAGAACTGTCAGAATGAGAGAAACCAGTCTTCTGAGTTTCAAAAAAATCCTCTCCTTCCAGTGCATAATACTGCACTTTATTCACCAGCAATTATACCACAACAACCTTAAAAAATAAACACTTTTCGGCTTAATTTTGGCTTACTTTTTGCACAATGTTTTTTCCGTCATTTTGTATACATTGAATATAGAGTAAATGTAAAAAGGCGGACATCCGCAACACTTTGCCGATATCCGCCCGCTTTTCATAGGATTATTTTATTGTTTCGCTGTTGTTGAGAACCTGTGCACTGTAGATAAACAATACGTCTGCATCTGTGAAATTCACCTTGGAGCAGAGAACATCAGGCATCTGATATCTGATATCCAGCACAGTAACCTCCTCATAGCCCGAAAGAAGAAGAGGTGCCAGCGACGAAGTGAAGGAATCTCTGAACACAACAAGTCGTCTGCCGTTTGACTGAAGAGGATTCTTTATCTTCAGATATGAAAGCGAACCCGAAAGATAAACTTCATAGGGATCTTTTGAATCCGCCAGTCCTACATTGTATACAGGTATTTCGTTTTTATCCTGAAAATCATCATAAACCACTGCAGAGTCTATTGCCTCATTGCTGAGGCACACAATCTTCTCCCCCGGAACAGGAAGAGCATACTGACCGTAATACACTCCGCGGAAATCCTCTGTGAGAACCTCTTCCGTATAGGAATTATCACCACTTGTACCCATAGAAGTCAACAGATGTTCCGCCACATCGGCGATACTCTCCTGACGCCAGTGAGTATCAGTTTTGTAATAGTCCTCAAGGGAAAGCAAAGGATATATATCAATGTAATCCGCAAAAGGAACCATCTCTGTCATCCTGTCAGCAAAATCATCATAATTCATAGAGAGATGTCCGCTTTCTTCTGCCATAAATGCATTCTTGTCTGGAATCAGAGAAAAATATACATTCTTAGCCTCTGACAGATACTTATCATTGATATAGGAAAATCTGCTTCCCGCATACGCCAGCGAATCAGAGTCCATTGGATATTCCATAGAGGAAATATATCCATCCCACATATACACGCCGTTGTTGTCCATTTTCTGAAAAACATACTTTGAGGTACCTGCCTTCAAGGCTCTGAATTCCTTGCGGAAAGGAAAATTGTCGGTAGTGTACTCCTCAAAGTTCGACATAAAACTGCCGTTCAGAATGCTCTCTGCAGTGAGCTTTGGCATAGGCTTGGGTTCGCGACGTTCCATAAAGTTGAACTCTTCCTTGGGAAGCACTAAACATAAAAGAGCCAACACACCTACCGCCAGAGAAAAGGATATGCACATTATTATATTTCTGATTTTATCACTCATTGCTTACCCTCCTCAGAATCTGAAATACAAAAACGGATTGAAGGAACCGTCCACAAGATATGCTGTCACTACTGCAAGCAGAACCATAAGACACACGGGCTCTGCCACATTGATAACCTTTGAAAGCACAGGCTTTTTACAAAGCTTTTCCATAAGGGTTTTAAGAAGCGGTGTTGAACCGACTGCCGCCAGTATCAACACGAGAGCGTAGTCACGCAGATAGTAGAAGAAGGGTGCGGATACAAAGGGGACGCCCCCTGCACCAAACATGCCGCCCAGGTCGCTTATTGCCATAGTCATATCATTTGCATTGAAGATGACGAAGCTTACGAGAACAACAAAAGCCACATAGAGATGAGCCAGGGGCTTTACTTTATCCAGTATCTTCTTCAGGAAGAATTTTTCAGCCATCAGAAGAATAGCAAACATAAGTCCCCAGACAATAAAGTTCCACTCTGCACCGTGCCAGAAACCTGTTGCAAGCCATACAACCAGAATATTGAATATCCATCTGGGAGTTTTTACGCGGTTGCCGCCAAGGGGAATATAGAGGTAATCTCTGAACCAGGTTCCCAGTGACATATGCCAACGTCTCCAGAACTCGGTAACACTCTTGGAAATAAAGGGATAGTTGAAGTTTTCGAGGAAATCAAAGCCCATAATCTTTCCGAGACCTATTGCCATATCGCTGTAGCCCGAGAAATCGAAGTAGATGTGCAAAGCAAAAGCTACCGCATAAAGCCAGTAGAACATTACGGACTTCTCATCGCTCTCTCTGAAAATATTGCAAAGCTCGCCGAGCTGATTGGCGATGAGAATTTTCTTTGAAAGTCCCAGCATAAAACGTCTGATGCCGTAAGATGCCTTTGCGAAGGAAAGTGTTCTGTCGCCAAGCTGACGTGCAACATCGGAGTATCTGACGATGGGTCCTGCGATAAGCTGGGGAAACATCGCAATATATGCACCAAGGCTTATGATATTTTTCTGAGCAGGCTCTCCCCTGTACACATCCACAGTATAACTGATAATCTGGAATGTGTAGAAACTGATACCGATTGGAAGTGCAATATTCAGAAGTGTAACCGGCAGACCTGTAACTCTGCCGAAATTTTCGATGAAGAAATCTGCATATTTGAAATACAGCAGGAAAGAGAGGCTTATTGCTACAGATACAAAGCAGAAGGTAAGCCTCAAAGACTTATTCTCTCTGGATTTTTCAATAAGCAAACCAAAGACATAGCCCGAGAGTATGGATACAATCATCAGCACTACATATTTGGGCTCGCCCCAGGCATAGAAGAAAAGGCTCGAAAGGAGAAGTACAGCGTTCTTAAGCTTCTTCGGAGATATAAAATACAGTATCAGAACTGCAGGCAAGAAATAGTAGAGAAAAGTTATACTTGAAAAAAGCATATCGTCGTTTCCTTTTTGGTAATAGTAAAAAGGCATGAGGAGACTCGTCTGTCATCCTCATGCCGTTTATTAGTGACTCAAATCAGATTGCAAGAGCCTCATCATAGATAACTGTTGCAGTGTCGATAGTAGCAAGAGTTGTTGTCTTGAAGGTCTCGATAACATCTGTTGCACCGAAAGCAACGATTACATACTCGCTGTCAACGCTTACTGCCAGAACCTTCTCGGGGAAACCGCACATCCACTGAACTGTTGCGAAGTTGTCCTTGAGAGTGTTTGCAAAAGCAGTTGCATCAGTACCGTCCTTGAGCTGATATGCAACAGCTGTGAAGGTGTTCTGATTCATTGCGTGCATAAGGGAAGCTGCAGCCTCAACGTTTGCAAGAGCATCTGCGGGAACGTGGAAGAGAGCATCAACATCCTCTGCCTTTGTTACGTCAACTGCACCGGCTTTGCCGTCTACCATATTGGTATAGTCACCGCCCATTGCGAAGAACTTGTTCTCTTCAGCATAAGCATCGAAAATTGTGTTGAGAATCTCATCGGGAGATGCCCAAGCGGACTCGGTAACTGCAGGAGCTGTTGTACCGTCTGTGTCGGTGTTTGCGCCGCCGCAAGCTGCAAGGGACATTACCATAAGTGTTGCCAGAATTAAAGCAAATAATTTTTTCATTTTACTTCTCCTTAAAATTTAATTTTCTGCACAAAAAGCGTGCATTCATGTTCGGACAATTGCATTATAACATAATAAAAATAATAAGCAATACCCTTTCATAAATTACCAAAAAAGCACCCTTACGACAGAAGGGTGCTTAATATTATCCTTTTTGTTATCCATTGCAGACGGAGCCTACATAATCAGGAGGAAATCCCACACCGAAAGCCGTGCCGAGAGAGAGACAAACCGTCTTTTCCTGACCTGTAAAATTCAAAGCAATGGCGGTGCCGTCGTGGAGAAGCCGCACTCTGAAGGGTCGGTGCAGACGTGAAGAAAGCTCATCGGAAAGCATTGTTGCATAGTCAACACCCAAAAGGCTGAGCTTTGCATATCCGCCCCTGAATGTATTGAGAGTTCCTCCCACCACATAATTGGCTATACTTATTATAACCTCTCCCTGCTCCCCGTCCTTGAGAGGAAGTTCTTTGCAGGTATCGGTAAGTATATTCAGAAGATATCTGTGAAGCTCCAGTGCTCTGCTGTAGTTTTCGTCGCTGTCGGAAAAATCCAGTTCCATATTTATAGATGGTTCTGTGGGCAGCATAGTTATATTGGAAAGCTCGCCGCTTCGCTTTGTGACAATGCACCTCTTAAGGTTAGTCTGACCAAAGTCAAGCACCGCAAAGGTCTTGTCAACCTCGCTAATAAGACGCGCACATCCGATAGCACCGATATGAGAGGAGTTCTCATAGATTGTTATGTTATACACCTTCTCCCCTGCAAGGTCAAAGATATACTGAATCTGCTCCTTGAAGCGCTTTCCCAGAATTCCACCTGCAAGACCGCCTGTGAGGATAACATTCTCCATCTGTGCCCAGTACTCCCAATGCTCATCGCCCCAGTCGGGACGGGCTTCGCGGTTTTCTTTGAGTCCCTGACGAAGTGTCAAAAGAAGGAGTCCCAGTCGGTTGCCGTATTTCTGTGCCATAGACTGTGCCAGTCGCTGGCGGAGAATGTCGTCGGACATCATATAGTCAGAGATAAAGCGAGGAAGCTCCTTGAAGGTATAACCCGAAACATCTATTCTGAGCCTCCCTGCAGTGCGTCTTATATCCTCGCTGATGATTTTCGCCGAGAAAATCTCGTCGGCACGTCTTCCCTCAATGCTGTCATCAATGCCCCTGAGAGAAAGCTTCGCTATACGCACACTGTTTACCGAACAAGCTCGGGAAAGATATTCTGTTTTTGTTCTTTCCGAATAACAGATAAAAGGATTAGTCATAACAACCTCTTTTTGTATTTGTCAGCTTCCTGCGGATTCATACGCCTTGAGTCCCCTGTGCCAGATTAACTGGGATACTCCGAAAAGCACAAGAGAAACCGCCACCGTCACGGGAATACTCCACCATGATTCGCCTCTCAAAAGATATATGGCAGGATAATATGCCGTGAGAGCAAAGGGCAGAATGTAGGTTATCAAAGTCTTTACAAATGTATTATATATCTTTGCAGGATATTTTGCAAATTCATTTGTCATATAACACATATGGGTGATGTGTCCGCTTCGCTTTGTCCAGAAGGATATGGCGGCGGTACCTGTTTTTACCGAGGTGAATATCATCACCGCAAAGGGAATCACCAATACAACGGGGATAATTCTCAAGGGATTGATCTCTGCGATGGTTTCGGGGGACATAGATACAAGGCTGTAGACAATAAGTGCTACACCTACAACAAGGTCACCGAAAGCATCAACGCAGAATTTCTCACAGAGAATATAAATCCAGGAGTTTATGGGTCGTGTGAGATATTTGTCAAAATCGCCCTTGTCAACTATCCAGTAGCCAAGTCCCCACAGATTGTCATAGAGCAGATGGTCTATGCCCTTGGGGATAAGGGAAAAGCCGTAGATAAACAGTACTTCCTCAAAGCTCCACGCATCCAGCACCTCACCGTTTAAGGTGTAGCAGAGAGCAGGTATCGCCGAGAAGATAATGCCGAGACACAGTATCTGAACAGCCTGTGTCAAAAGAAATCCTATGGCACCAAGGAGAAAATCCACCTTGTACTCCATAAGTTTCTTAAGGTCCTGTCTGATAAAAATCAGATGCATTTTAAGTATCCTCTTCATATCATCAACCTCCGTGAACTACAAGCCGCTTCATTGCAAGGTGAAGAATAAGCTTTGAAACCGCAATAAAAACCACAAGCCACAAGACCTGAAGAGAAAGATAGAAAGCTATCTCCCCTGCAGAATACATTCCCATATATATCATTACGGGAGTATAGGAAAGAGACGCAAAGGGCAGATAACCCAGAACTTTTCCGAATCCGCCCATGAAAGCCAAGGGAATTGTGGCACCCGACAGAAAGTCGATAATAACCCCTTTGATAATATCTGTACCCCAAAGGTTCTTCAGATAAAAGGCAAGGAATCCATAGCTCAGATTGAAGAAGAAATTAATCAGGTATGCAAGCACCATACTGAGCACAAACAGCAAAAACAAGGGAATATTAAAGAGTATCTCCCCTGTGATAATAAAGCGGTAAATCTCCACTCCTGCTGTAATAGGAACAAACAGTATCAGCACCTGCAGAATCTTTCCGCCCAGCTCCTGAAAGAGAAAGCACATATCAAAATCAACAGGCTTTATCATTCTCATAGCAATGGAGCCGTCCAGAATTTCTTTGCCGATTACATAGGAGCCGTCAGAATATGTAAGGTAGCCGCTTAAAAAGCTGATAAACAGGTAGACCACCATATTCTCGTAGGTGAAGCCGTAAATGGTAGTGCCGTCAGATGAATCGAAGACGGCTTTCCACACAAAGAACATTACAAAGCACTTCATTATCTCGCCCAGAAGGAAGAAGAGGAAGTTGACTCTGTAGACAACCATCTCCTGCAGACCTGCGCTGGTGAAGGGTTTATACATTCTCAGAAGCCGCATCCAGCATCTCCCCTCCCTTCAGATACAGTCTGCGGATTATCTCCTCAATATCTGCATCCTTTACATTGATATCCTTGACATGAACTCTGGAAAGAGTGTAGGAAAGCATCTCTTCAACCGACACCACATCGCAGTTGAAGCGCACATCCACAATGGTGCCTTTAAGTTCAATAGTGAAGTCTTCCTCCCCAAAGGAAAAGTCTCCTTTATAGTCAAGCTTCTCAAAGTCTGCACTGTTTTTCAGTTCAAAGTGAAGCTCGCGCATCTGACCGAAACGTCTTTTAAGTTCCGAGATATCTCCGTCAAAGACCTTCTTGCCCTTGTCTATCATTACGATTCGCTCGCAAAGAAGCTCGATATCCTCAAGGTCGTGAGTTGTAAGGATAACCGTTGTGCCGTTTTCGGCATTAATCTTTTTGATAGCTTTACGGATGCTGTCCTTTACCACAACATCAAGCCCTATAGTGGGTTCGTCAAGGAAAAGCACCTTGGGATTATGCAGGAGTGATGCGGCAATATCAGCACGCATCCTCTGTCCCAGAGAAAGAGTTCGCACGGGGCTTGTGATGAAGTCGTCAAGCTCCAGCACCTCGTTGAGAAAAGCCATTCTCTCCTCATACTCTTTGTCGGGAATCTCGTAGATCTCTTTCAGAACCATATAGGTCTCACGAAGTGCCAGATCCCACCAGAGCTGGGTTCTCTGTCCGAAGACTACACCGATTTCCTTGACATACTTCTTTCGGTCCTTTGTAGGGATTTTTCCGTCAATGCGGCACTCACCCGAGGTGGGTGTGAGAATACCTGTGAGCATCTTGATAACCGTGGATTTTCCTGCACCGTTGGGACCTATGAATCCGATTATCTCTCCCTTGGGCACGGTAAAGCTGATACCGTCTACCGCCTTGACCGTATTGTATACAGGCTTGAAGAGAGCCTTGACGCTGCCTTTGAGTCCGGGCTCCTTCACTGCCTTTCTGAATTCTTTTCTGAGGTCTCTGACCTCTATCATTATATTTTCCAAATCATTTCCTCCCTGAATGCGGTTTAACCGCAAGAGTGTTACACATAAACATATATACAGAGCTCTTTTCAAATCCCGTCCTTTGTGCTATAATCACCCTCGGTGATTACTATGATATGCAGATTATGTCCACATAAATGCTCGGCAAAGAGAGATTCTGACACAAGAGGCGGCAGATGCAATATGCCTCTGACTCCCTCCGTTGCCCGTATTTCTCCCCACTTTTGGGAAGAGCCTCCCATCAGCGGAACAAAAGGCTCAGGTGCTGTATTCTTCTCGGGATGCACTCTGGGCTGTGTATACTGCCAGAATTTTGAAATCTCTCAGGGTTCAAAGAACTTCCCGAAAGTATCGGCTGAGACACTCGCCGATGAATATAAAAAACTGGAAGAAAGCGGTGTGCACAACATAAACCTTGTAAGTGCCACCCAGTTTTTGCCTACTGTAATCAGGAGTTTCGAAATTTACAAGCCAAAAATCCCCGTGGTTTACAACACGGGGGGTTACGAGAGAGTTGAGACACTGCGCGCTCTCGAAGGCATTGTTGATATCTGGCTTCCCGACTTCAAATATTCCGATAATACATTGGCAGAACTTTACTCCCATGCCCCCGATTACAGAGAGGTTGCAACAGAAGCACTTCGGGAGATGTTCAGACAAAAAGGAAAACTCACCATAGATTCAGAGGGAATCGCAGAAAAAGGCGTCCTCGTCCGCCATCTGATTCTCCCCGGACACACTAAAAATTCCATAGGCGTCCTTGACATCCTCAAAGATAATTTCGGCGACTCGGTAACGGTAAGCCTTATGGGACAGTATGTCCCCCACGGCAAGGCTTCGGATTTCAAAAATCTCGGTCGCAAAATTACAAAGAGAGAATATGAGAAGGTGTTTTCTCATCTTCTGAATCTGGAGCTTGACGGATTTGCCCAGGAGCTTGAAGCCGCAGATGAAAGTTACATCCCCTCCTGGGATTATAATTCCGAATCAGAATAATAGCGATATATAAAAAGCCGCCGCAAGCCTCAGCTCACGGCGGCATTAATTATATCCGAAATATATCCGAAATCGGGATTAAGGATAGAAATAATCAGAACATAAGTCTCCGTGAGGATTTTTTGACATTTACCGCATAATAAGTCTGAGCACAGATATTATCATAAAATCTGTTATGCATCATTATCCTCACGTCCTTTCCCTTTTAAAAACTGAATCTGCCAAATAATGGAGCTCTGTAGTTGTGATTATATCACAAGGAAAGCCTGTGTGCAACACTTAAATTCAACAAAATCTATTCTATTATAACACTTTTATTTCATACTAATTGTCAGCCACTTTCCGTTTTCACCCGACAAAAGTCCCATCAAAAGAGTCTTTGTCTCTGACGAACCGTCGCTGAAATTCACCACAACATCCACAGTTGCATCTTTCAGCACTAGTTCCTGCAATTCATCACTTGCTTCAGCAAGCTCCAAGTACAGGTTGCCGAGCTTCTCACCGGAGGGAATTCCCTCTGCTTTTTCACTGATTATCTCCTCTTCGTAAATCCAAAGCTTCTTGAGGCAGGCTGCCTGCTCGGGATATTTAGAATCACCTTCAACTACAAATTCCAGCTTATTGCACAGATTAATAAAGTCCCTGTCATCTTTATTGTGATAAGTAAAGGTATCGCAATATATCTCTCCATAAGAGAGTCCGTCCTGATATGTCAAAAGCTCCTCTGCCGAATACGCCGAATTTGAGAGGCTCATATCGGTAAACCTTTCAGCCTGCGATGTTTGGGGCAGAGTATCCGAGGAGTAATATCCATCAGGGGATATTGCAAAATAAGTACCCTTTGCGTTTGCTCTGAAGGTAACGGACTCTATCCCCTCCCCTTCGATATTAAAACTGTTGAGACAATAGCTCTGAAAATATGCAGGCACTTCCTCTGAAGTCTTCTCAAAATTCTCATACATCGCCCAACTTCCCGCGGACTCTCCTGCATAGGCACCTATTACGGTATCGCTGACATCAACACCGAGATTCTGTGCCTCCATTGCATTGGCGGTTATTATAAAGGAGTTTTCCTTTTTCTCACCTTGCCACGATGATTTGTCTGCACCGAAGAACACCGTTAACATAAACACCCCCGCAAGGCAAGCGGCAAGTGCCGCTGTGCCCAAGTATCTGAATGAATATCCGCTTCTCCTTGTTTCATCGGATAAACCTTTTGCTTCGTTTTTGTCCCTTGCCATCATAACTGTTTCCTCAACAAGTTTTTCGGGCACTTTTATATCCGAAAGCTTTTCAAAATATTTTTTATACACAATTATCTTCTCCTTCTTCAATTATTTTCCGCAGTCGCTCTCTTCCCCTTCTGAGTTGGGAGCCTACTGTGTTGGGGTTAATCCCCAGAATATTCGATATTTCTTCAATAGAAAATTCCTCAAAGTAGAATAAATATAGAACCGTTCTGTATTTCTTCGGAAGCTTCAGAAGCTCATCGGAAAGACAGTCTGATTCCCTTACGTTTGCCGCAACATTCTCATCAAGAGGCTCGAAAATATGCAACAGCCTGTATTTTTTCAGGTTCTTGCATTTGTTGATGGTAACTCTGCATATCCAGTTGCGAAGGTAGTGCTCATCTTCAAAGGGCGGATTCGCTGTCACCAGAGTCAGTGCCACTTCCTGAAAAATATCCTGAGCATCACTAAAGTTACCTGTATACTGATAAGCAATGCGATATATGGTATCTGCATATTTTCGTATCGCTTTCTCTATGAGCGTGTTGCGTTTGTTGGTTTCATTTTTATCGGTACCGAATTTCAAGCTGTTGCCTCCTTTCGAATATTAATACAACCGAGAAAAGGATAATTGTGCATTATTTGAAAAATTTCACACAAAAACCCCCGTGCAAAACACACGGGGGTTAATCATCATTTGGGAGTTTTGATTACTTGGCGAAATCAATGGCTCTGGATTCACGGATAATGTGAACCTTGATGTGGCCGGGATACTCAAGCTCCTGCTCAATCTTCTGGCAGATTTCGCGTGCCAGAACAGCCATTCTGTCGTCACCCACAACCTCGGGCTTAACCATAATTCTGACCTCACGGCCTGCCTGAATAGCAAAGGAGCTGTCAACTCCCTCAAAGGAGGAAGCAACGCTCTCAAGCTTCTCAAGTCGCTTGATGTAGTTTTCGAGATTCTCGCGTCTTGCACCGGGACGGGCAGCGGAGATAGCATCGGCAGCCTGAACAAGACAAGCAACAATAGTCTTTGCCTCAATGTCACCGTGGTGAGCATGGATAGCGTGGATAACAGCGTCGCTTTCCTTGTACTTTCTGGCGACCTCAACACCGAGTTCGATGTGGCTTCCGTCCATCTCGTGGTCGAGAGCCTTACCGATATCGTGGAGAAGTACTGCACGTCGTGCGATGGTGGGATCCATTCCCAGTTCGGATGCCATCATACCTGCGATGTAGGAAACCTCAAGTGAGTGGTTGAGAACATTCTGGCCATAGCTTGTACGGTAGCGGAGTCTGCCCAGAAGTTTGACAAGTTCGGGGTGGACATTGCCTACACCCGCGTCGATAACTGCATGTTCGCCGGCGCTCTTGATGGTAGCCTCAACCTCACGTCTTGCCTTGTCAACCATCTCCTCAATTCTTGCGGGATGAATTCTGCCGTCGGAAATCAGCTTCTCCAGAGAAACTCTGGCAATTTCACGGCGGACAGGCTCAAAGCAGCTGAGAGTAATTGCCTCGGGTGTGTCGTCAATAATGAGGTCACAACCTGTGAGTGTCTCAATAGCTCTGATGTTTCTGCCTTCACGACCGATGATTCTTCCCTTCATTTCGTCGTTGGGCAGAGCAACTACGGAAACAGTTGCCTCGGTTACGTGGTCGGCGGCAAGTCTCTGTATTGCAAGAGAGATAATGTTTCTTGCCTTTTTGTCGGATTCGTCCTTGAGCTGCTGCTCATAGTCCATAATCTTCACGGATTTCTCACGTGCCAGCTCTGAATCAAGCTGTTCCAGAAGGTATGCTTTAGCCTGATCTGCACTGTAACCGGAGATTCTCTCCAGCATTTCAAACTGGCTCTTCTTGACGGTTTCGATTTCCTCAAGCTTTGCCTCGGCTTCCTTCTGTTTCTTTGCCACGTTTTCTTCTTTTTTCTCTAAATTGTCCAGCTTTTTGTCCAGAGTTTCCTCTTTCTGCTGGATTCTTCTTTCCTGTCGCTGAACCTCCTTGCGGCGGTCATTCAGCTCCTTTTCGGATTCATTTCTCAGGCGGTGGAGTTCATCCTTGCCCTCGATGATGGCCTCTTTCTTCTTAGCTTCGCCAGCCTTCATAGCATCAGCTATGATACGCTTTGCCTCCTGCTCAGCAGAGCCGATTTCGTTCTCGGCAACCTTTTTTCTGTAGGTAATACCGACGAAAACACCAACAACTGTGCCGATAATCAGGGTAGCAACTGCGATAACTATTGCCAGCCATAAATCCATTGTGTGACACCTCCTTGATTTGAATTTCGTTCAGATTCAACTCACGGTGCCGTTAAAATTACTAGATATGCTATTTTAAAAATTACCGTATAAATACAAAAAATCGGGCTGAATACACTGCTCCCTTGGTGACACAACTATGCCAAAAGCATAGGAAAAAGCTATAAAGTTACCAAGGGTATGAGATATCCACCCGAAAATATATAAAAAGGTAATTAACAGAATAAGGATATCTATAAAATAACGGCTCATCTAAGAGTCGGGTAAAAAAATTAAACATCTCAATACGTGCTTTTAAGTGCACATCTGATACGTTACAAGCGGTATAGCATAATGCAAATACTACACCTGTTTAATATATTAAATGAAAGTAACGAATTTGTCAAGAATATTTTGTTTATTTTTAATACATAATAACCATATTAATGTTGCGCATGTGGGTAAAAGCACCATTATTTTGTACAAGTTGTCTGACTTTTCAGAGACACCGTTTCGCATTAAATATTCTGATAGAGTTCTTTTTGCTATTGTGCGGGGTAATCTTTGGTGTATTTTTGCATAAAATTTTACCTCACAGAGCCATTATTCGTCTTGTTTTTAACAAATTGCGTTAAAATCTTCACAAACTATTGAATAATTTGGAAAAAAGCATTATAATTTATTCACCACTAAAATTTAGGAGGAATTATATTATGTCAGTAAAAGTTGGTATTAACGGTTTCGGTCGTATCGGCCGTCTTGCTTTCAGACAGATGTTCGGTGCTGAGGGTTACGAAGTAGTTGCAATCAACGACCTCACAAGCCCCAAGATGCTCGCACATCTTCTCAAGTACGATTCTGCTCAGGGTAAGTACGCTCTCGCAGATACAGTAACAAGCACAGACAACTCCATCACCGTTGACGGTAAGGAAATCACCATCTACGCAGAGAAGGATGCTAACAACATCCCCTGGGGCGAGCTCGGTGTTGAGGTTGTTCTCGAGTGCACAGGCTTCTACTGCTCCAAGGAGAAGTCCATGGCTCACATCAACGCAGGTGCTAAGAAGGTTGTTATCTCTGCTCCCGCAGGCAACGACCTGAAGACTGTTGTATTCAGCGTTAACGAGAATACACTCACAGCTGATGATCAGATCATCTCTGCTGCTTCCTGCACAACAAACTGCCTCGCTCCCATGGCTAAGGCTCTCAACGACCTTGCTCCCATCCAGAGCGGTATCATGGCTACTATCCACGCTTACACAGGCGATCAGATGATCCTCGACGGTCCTCACAGAAAGGGTGACCTCAGAAGAGC